>CANGLD010000017.1 GCA_947454475.1 Oxalobacteraceae bacterium | reverse complement strand
GTGATTAAAAAATTCGGTGGCCTCCATAAGTTCATGGGTTGGGACCAACCCATACTCACTGACTCGGGTGGATTTCAAGTTTTCTCTTTGGGAGAGATGCGCAAAATCACCGAAGAGGGCGTGAAATTTTCTTCGCCTATTAATGGTGATCGTTTATTTCTCTCGCCAGAAATATCCATGCAAATTCAACGCGTGTTGAATTCTGACATCGTGATGCAGTTTGATGAATGCACGCCGTATGAAATCAATGGTCGTGCAGCGACACGTGAAGAAGCAGGTTTGTCTATGCGCATGTCGCTCAGATGGGCGAAACGTTCACAAGATGAATTTCATCGTGAAGAAAATCCGAATGCATTATTTGCGATTGTGCAGGGAGGTATGTTTGAAGCATTGCGCGATGAATCATTGGCTGGTTTAGAAGAATTAAATTTTGAAGGCGTTGCGATTGGTGGTTTATCTGTGGGTGAACCGAAAGAAGATATGCAACGCATATTGGCGCATACAGGTCCTAAATTGCCGGCCAATAAACCCCATTATTTAATGGGTGTAGGCACGCCAGAAGATCTGGTGCAAGGTGTGGCGAATGGCATCGATATGTTTGATTGCGTCATGCCGACACGGAATGCACGCAATGGTTGGTTATTTACGCGTTTTGGTGATCTTAAAATCAAGAATGCGCGCCATAAAGATGAAGACATGCCACTGGATGCAACGTGTACTTGCTATGCCTGCCAACATTTTTCACGTGCTTACTTGCATCATTTACATCGCGCCGGAGAGATCTTGGGCGCCAGACTCAATACCATCCATAACTTGCATTACTACTTAGAGTTAATGCGTGAGATGCGTGAGGCGATCGAAGACGGCAGTTTTGCGGATTTTCAGCTGCGATTCAGGCAGGAGCGTAGTCAGGGTGTGTAAGTCGTCCAAAAGGACGCAAAGTCCGCTGCGTTAAGGCTAAAGCCCGGGCCCTGTCGGTGCTAAAATGCCGGGTCTTTGAAAACCTAGAGCGGAGCAGTCCATGTTTATATCCAATGCCTACGCACAAAGTGCAATTGGCGGCCCTGGTGGCGGCCTGATGAGCTTTTTGCCAATTATTTTGATGTTTGTTGTGCTGTATTTTTTGATGATACGCCCACAGATGAAGCGTCAAAAAGAGCAAAAAGCCATGATAGATGCACTTGCTAAGGGTGACGAAGTCATCACAGCCGGTGGTATTTTAGGCAAAGTGACTAAAGTCACGGAAGCGTATGTCACCGTTGAAGTGGCAGATGGCACAGAAGTGGTGATGCAAAAAGCATCGGTCACTATGTTGCTGCCTAAAGGCACGATTAAATCCATTTAATACTGACATGAGCAACATGTCCGGCAATTTTTGCCGGACATTTTTCTTTTCAAGCAGGACATCATGAATCGTTATCCCCTCTGGAAGTACCTACTCATTGCTACTGCTTTGTTGCTAGGCGCCCTATACACCGTGCCGAATTTTTTTGGTGAGTCTCCTGCGGTGCAAATTAGTAGTGCTAAGGCCACCGTTAAATTGGGTCCGAATATTGTTGGACTGGCTCAAGATGCACTCACAAAAGCTGGCATACCTGCAGAGACTTTGATCTTTGAAAATACGGGTGATAACGGCAATGTACGTGCGCGATTTGCCAACACTGATTTGCAATTCAAGGCGAAGAGCGTTTTAGAGCAAGCATTAAATCGCGATCCTGCTGATCCCACCTACTTAGTTGCCTTTAACTTATTGCCGAATACACCAGCATGGTTGCAAAGTCTGCATGCCATGCCTATGTACTTAGGTTTGGATTTGCGTGGTGGTGTGCATTTTCTAATGCAAGTGGATACCAAGGCTGTGTTAGCTAAACGCGTACAAGGTTTGCAAATCAGTGTGCGTTCTGCTCTGGTTGAAAAGAAAATTCGTTTTGCAGGTATTGCACGTGATGGCGATGCCTTAGACATTCGTTTTCGTGATCAAGAAACATTGAATGCAGCAAAAGATGTGTTGCTGTCGCAGTTAACAGAACTCACCTTAACTGAAATGACGGATGCAGAAGGTGTGAAGCTACGTGGCGCTATGAGTCCGCAAGCTTTAAAACGCACAGTGGAAGAAGCGGTTCAGCAAAATATTTCTACGCTTTCTAAGCGTGTGAATGAGCTTGGTGTTGCGGAGCCAATTATTCAACGTCAGGGTGCAGATCGCATCGTAGTGCAATTGCCTGGTGTGCAAGATGTATCACGTGCTAAAGACATCATAGGACGTACTGCAACATTGGAAGTCCGCATGGTGGATGAAACCATACGTCGCGGCACCGAAGAAACCGCTGCGATTCCCTTAGGTTCTGAATTATTCAAAGTAGGTAAGGGTGCGCCTGTCATCTTGATGAAAGATCCTGTTATCACAGGGGATTACATTTCGAATGCAGGTGCTAGCTTCGATCAAAACCAACAAGCCGCAGTCAGCATTGATTTAAATGGCGATGGTGGTCGCAAGATGCGCGAAGCCACTCGCAGCAAAATCGGTAAGTTAATGGCGATCGTCTTATTTGAAAAAGGTAAGGGTGAAGTATTAACCGTAGCGACGATTCGTGATGAACTAGGCTCACGTTTTCAAATTACAGGTATGGATACGCCTGCTGCAGCAACGGATTTAGCTTTGCTATTACGTGCAGGATCTTTAGCAGCGCCTATGGAAATCATAGAAGAGCGCACCATAGGACCACAACTCGGCGCAGAAAATATTAGCAAGGGATTTAATTCCACGCTGTATGGTTTTGCAGCGATTGCTGGCTTCATGATTCTTTACTATTTATTGTTTGGATTCTTCAGTGTGTTTGCATTGGGTGTGAATGTGATGTTGTTGATCGCCTTGTTATCCTTCATGCAGGCCACACTCACCTTGCCCGGTATTGCAGCGATTGCACTGACCTTAGGTATGGCGATTGATGCCAACGTCTTAATTAATGAACGTATACGTGAAGAACTGCGAGCAGGGAATTCACCGCAAGCTGCAATTGCAGCAGGTTTTGAACGTGCATGGGCGACGATTTTAGATTCAAATGTCACGACTTTGATTGCAGGTGTGGCATTACTGATTTTTGGTTCAGGTCCTATACGTGGTTTCGCTGTGGTGCATTGTTTGGGGATACTCACTTCCATGTTTTCTGCGGTAGTGGTGTCACGTGCTTTGGCAAATATTTGGTATGGCCGACGCAAAAAACTCAGCAGCATTTCGATCGGACAAGTTTGGAAGCCAGAAGCCTAAGTCGGCGCGTGCTTAAACAGAGAGACACATCATGGAATTTTTCCGTATTAAACAAGATATACCCTTCATGCGTCATGCCTTGGTATTTAATGCCATCTCAGCGCTGACCTTTGTTGCTGCAGTATTTTTTCTGTCCTACAAAGGCTTACATTTTTCCATTGAGTTTACTGGCGGTACAGTGATGGAAGTGGCGTATGCCAAGCCTGCTGATATCGAAGGTATACGTAAGACAGTCGAAGATCTAGGTTATGCAGATAATCAAGTGCAAAGTTTTGGTACGGCACAAGATGTATTGATACGTTTGCCTGCACAAAAAGGCAGTAATGCTGCGCAAATGAGTACGCGTGTTACCGAAGCCTTGAAAGCACAAGATGCGAGCTTAACCGTTAAGCGTGTAGAGTTTGTGGGCCCACAAGTAGGTGAAGAGCTTGCGCATGATGGTTTAACAGCTTTGCTGTTTGTCGTGATAGGCATCATGATTTATTTGGCAATACGTTTTGAGTGGAAATTTGCGCTCGCAGCGATTATTGCGAACTTACATGATGTGATTATCATTCTCGGGTTTTTCGCATTTTTTCAATGGGAATTTTCCTTAACTGTTTTAGCGGCGATACTTGCAGTCTTGGGTTATTCAGTGAATGAATCTGTGGTCGTGTTTGATCGCGTGCGTGAAACTTTCCGTGATCGTCGCTACGGCAAATTGGCGCCACCTGATGTGATGAATCATGCGATTACCAGCACGATCTCACGCACGATGATCACCCATGGTTGTACTGAATTGATGGTGTTATCCATGTTTATTTTTGGTGGTCCAACGCTGCACTTCTTTGCATTGGCACTCACCATAGGTATTTTGTTTGGTATTTATTCTTCGGTATTTGTGGCTGCAGCGGTAGCGATGTGGTTAGGCGTGAAGCGCGAAGATTTGATTAAGCCTGTGAAGGTTAAAGACGATACCGATGGTGCAGTTGTATAGCGCAGTGATAGGTATGGATATAAAAAAACCGGCTTTCGCCGGTTTTTTTATGTATTGATGATTAAGTTTTTTGCTGGTGAAGGTTTGCGGACGATTACGCTGCGCTAATCGTCCCTATAAGACGCCCACAATAAAACAAATAATGGTGGTGCGAATAGTAGGGTAGGGCGCAATGCATTGCACCCTACATATCCCTATGATTCTTCATGCAAGAATAGTTTTAAATCTTTTTCGCTAGTTGATCAGCAATGCCAATATAGTTTGCTGGCGTCATTTGCATCAACCTGTTTTTTTCTGCATCGGGGATTGCTAAGGTTTGTATGAAAGCTTGCAATGCTTCACGTGAGATACCTTTGCCGCGTGTGAGTTCTTTCAGTTTTTCATAGGGGTTCTCTATGCCATAGCGACGCATCACAGTTTGCACTGGTTCTGCTAACACTTCCCAGCTATGATCTAAATCTTCTGCCATACGCATTGGATTGACTTCGAGTTTATTTAAACCGCGCAAGCAGCTATCGTAAGCAAGCACGGTATAACCCAATCCCACACCAATATTACGCAACACAGTAGAGTCAGTTAGGTCACGCTGCCAACGCGAGATAGGCAGTTTCTCTGCCATGTGTTTTAACACCGCATTTGCCATACCGAGATTACCTTCGGAGTTTTCAAAATCAATAGGATTGACTTTATGTGGCATGGTGGAGGAACCAATCTCTCCAGCCTTAGTGCGTTGTTTGAAATAACCTAAAGAGATATAACCCCAGATATCGCGATTTAAATCTAACAAAATCGTATTGGTTCTGGCGATGGCATCAAATAATTCAGCCATGTAATCATGCGGTTCAATTTGTATGGTGTAAGGATTAAATACTAAGCCGAGTTTTTCTTCGATCACACGACGTGAGAATGCTGGCCAATCAAATGTGGGATAAGCAGATAAATGGGCATTGTAATTACCCACTGCGCCATTCATTTTTCCTAGTATTTGAACTTGCGTAATTTTTTCTTTGGCTTTGCTTAAGCGTGCTACGACATTCGCAATTTCTTTGCCTAATGTCGTAGGGCTAGCAGGTTGACCATGTGTACGTGACATCATCGCGATATCAGCATGTTCATGTGCGAGTTCAGTTAACTTTTGAATCAGCGTGCTGAGTTGAGGAAGCAGCACTGTATCGCGTGCAGCTTTTAACATCATGCCATGCGAAGTATTGTTAATGTCTTCTGAAGTGCAGGCAAAGTGTATGAACTCAGATGCGGCAACTAACTCAGGCACATCTTGCACTTTTTCTTTTAACCAATACTCAACAGCTTTCACATCATGATTGGTGACTGCTTCAATCGCTTTAATGCGTTGTGCATCTTCTTCTGTGAAATCGGATGCGAGTTTTTCTAGTAATTGCCTACCGCTGGCTGAAAACGGCTTAATTTCAGTAAAGCCTGCCTCGGATAGGGCGAGTAGCCAAGCAATTTCCACTTTGACTCTATGGTGCATAAAGCCAGCCTCTGACAAAATCGGGCGCAAGGCATCGGTTTTAGATGCATAGCGGCCATCGAGTGGGGAAAGAGCATTCAGAGCGGTGAGTGGCATAGTCATTGAGGGAAAAGGGGTTCTGAGATTGGGCTAGATGCGATTTATTTAAGGCGTGATTTTACCATTTGCAATATGTGGTTTTCAGTCTAACAAGCATCTGTGAAGTGGAATTTGTCGATGTTATAATTCGCCTCCCTCATTTCTGCGACGACATCATGAAGCTACTCGGATCACTCGCAAGTCCCTATGTTCGTAAAGTCCGCGTCGTTATGGCGGAAAAAAAACTCGATTACGAATTTGTATTGGAAGATGTCTGGTCACCAGATACAACTATCGGGTTGTCGAATCCTTTGGGTAAAGTGCCTTGCCTGATTATGGAAGATGGCGGCGCTATGTTTGATTCACGTGTCATCGTTGAATATTTAGACACGATGTCGCCTGTTGGTAAATTAATTCCTACTCAAGGTCGTGGTCGTGCCAGCATCAAATGCTGGGAGGCGTTGGCTGATGGTGTGTTGGATGCAGGGATTGCAGTCAGATTAGAAATGACACAGCGTCCAGAAAAAGAGCGTAGTCCTGCTTGGATGGCGCGCCAAATGACAAAAGTAAAAAATGGTTTGCAAGCGATGTCAGTAGGATTAGGTGATGCGTCTTTTTGTACAGGTGCGCAAATGACCTTAGCGGATGTAGCAGTGGGTTGCACATTAGGTTGGTTGGCATTTCGCTTTCCTGAACTGACTTGGCGTGAAGATTACGCTAATCTTGCTCGCTTATTTGACAAGCTCTCAGAAAGAAAATCTTTTAAAGACACAGTCCCGGTTGTTTAATCTTGATAAGCTTGAAAAAAACGGAGCATGGCTCCGTTTTTTTATGGGCGACGGATTCACACCATGTTCATGCACTTGATTTGCTGGATGAGGCAATGATGCCTCCACCTAAACACACATCGCCGTCATACAGAACCGCGGATTGTCCAGGGGTGACCGCCCACTGAGGTTGCGTAAATGCGAGTTGAAAATGATCGCTATTCACATTTGCAAATTCACAGGGCATATCACTCTGACGGTAACGCGTTTTTGCAGAGACATGCGCTTGTGAAGGTGCAGACCCTGCGACCCAACTCAGTTGATCAGCAATAAGCGCAGAAGATAATAACCACGGATGGTCATGACCTTGTACGACGTACAAAGTATTGGCAGCGACATCTTTGCGTGCGACATACCAAGCATCATGACTACCATTCTCACGTGTATGTTCTTTTACACCACCAATGCCTATGCCTTTTCGTTGGCCTAGCGTGTAGAAAGATAATCCCACATGCTCACCGATGATTTTTTCATCAGCCGTTTTTATAGGGCCAGGTTGAAAAGATAAATAGCGATTTAAAAATTCACGAAACGGACGTTCGCCTATGAAGCAAATGCCAGTCGAATCTTTTTTTTGTGCGTTGGGTAATTGCAGTTGTTCAGCTATTTCACGTACTTTGCTTTTATGTATTTCACCTAATGGAAATAAGGTGTTAGCAAGTTGTGATTGATTTAATCGATGCAAAAAATAACTTTGATCTTTACTGCTATCGATAGCTTTGAGTAATTCAAACTGACCACTCACTGTGTTTTGTCTAACCCGAGCGTAGTGTCCGGTTGCGATGAGATCAGCACCTAATTTGATAGCGTGATCAAGGAATGCTTTGAATTTAATTTCTGCATTACACAGCACATCAGGATTGGGTGTGCGTCCTGCTTGATATTCACGTAAAAATTCTGCAAAGACGCGATCTCTATATTCGCTAGCAAAATTAACGGCTTCAATATCCACATCTAAGACATCGGCCACACTAGCTGCGTCTAACCAGTCTTGTCGTGTTGAGCAATATTCATCATCGTCATCATCTTCCCAGTTTTTCATGAAAAGACCGATCACTTCATAGCCTTGTTGTTTGAGCAGCCAAGCAGCTACAGAAGAATCCACGCCACCTGACATACCTATGACGACGCGTTTAGCCGACATAATCTGATCCCGTCACACTGGGATGAGTAAATAACAGTGAGAGAGGCTGACGTTTACCTGCCAGATAATCATCCACACATTGCATCACTAAGGGACTACGATGTTTGTCTTCGCAAGCACGCAATTCTTCTACTGTCATCCACAAAGCGCGAATAATGCCTTCATCGAGTGCTTGGTCGTGCTCTGCGCCTACCTGACCAGAAAAAGCGAAACGTAAATAAGTGACGTTTTCTTTAGTGCGGCTAGAGACATAGCGCGACATATAAACCCCGATTAAGGCATCAGGGGTGAATTCATGGGCAGTTTCTTCTAGGGCTTCGCGACTCACGGCAGAAATCAGTGATTCGCCGGGATCTAGATGGCCTGCAGGTTGATTAAAGCGCACGCCGTCACTGGTCTCTTCCTCGACCAAAAGAAATTTGCCCTGTCTTTCTATGATGGCGGCGACAGTAACCGATGGTTTCCAAATGTCAGACATGGTTTCCTTCTCAGAGCCGGCATTTTACCTTGCCGTTCATGCTGCTTTGCGCCAAACTGATTTTTTAACTTGCATCCTAGACAAAGAAAACCTGCAGAATGCGCGCTAGCGATTGTTGTCGAATTAAAAACAAAACCTGCTGTTGATGCAACCGGTGATAAGTCCCTATTTAATAAGTACGGTTGTTCGTTTTTTTAGTTTGCGTGTAAGATTCGGGCGCAATTTTATTTTTTGGAGATCTCCATGAAAATCGGCATCCCCGCTGAAACGCGGCAGGGTGAAACCCGGGTGGCAGCCACACCTGAAACAGTTAAGAAACTCATCGCAGCCCAACATCAGGTAGTGGTTGAGTCCGGTGCGGGCGTTGCTGCCAGCATTACGGATGAGGCCTATACCGCAGTGGGTGCGTCCATAGGCAAGGCTGCTGATGCCTTGGCTTGTGAACTCGTATTAAAAGTGCGTGCTCCTTCGGATGCAGAACGTGCGCAAATGAAATCGGGCGCCGTGCTAGTGGGTATGTTGAATCCTTTTGATGCAGAGAATATTGCTGCCATGGCCAAAGCGGGAATCACTGCCTTTGCGCTGGAAGCAGCACCGCGTATCACGCGTGCGCAATCTTTGGATGTGCTTTCTTCGCAAGCCAATATCGCGGGTTATAAAGCCGTGATGATGGCTGCGAATGCCTATCAACGCTTTATGCCTATGCTGATGACAGCTGCAGGCACGGTTAAAGCGGCGCGTGTGTTGATTATGGGTGTGGGCGTGGCTGGATTGCAGGCAATTGCAACGGCTAAGCGTATGGGTGCTGTGATTGAAGCTTCCGATGTGCGTCCGCCTGTTAAAGAGCAAGTTGAATCATTAGGCGCAAAATTTATTGATGTGCCATTTGAAACCGAAGAAGAGCGTGAAATTGCACAAGGCGTGGGTGGTTATGCGCGTCCTATGCCTGCAGCATGGATGCAACGTCAATCTCAACTCGTGCATGAGCGCGCTAAGTTATCAGACATCATCATCACGACTGCACTGATACCTGGCCGACAAGCACCGATCTTAATAAGTGAAGAAACTGTCAAGGCGATGAAACCAGGTTCAGTGATTGTCGATATGGCGGTTGAACAAGGTGGTAATTGTCCTTTGTCGGAATTAGGTAAAACCGTGATCAAACATGGTGTGACTATTATTGGTGAGCCGAATCTGCCTGCTTTATGTGGTGCGGATGCTTCTGCATTGTATGCACGCAATGTGTTGGATTTTCTCAAGCTCATTATCAATAAAGAGTCAGCGCTCGCAATCGATCGCAGTGATGAAATCGTGGCTGCCACATTAATGTGTACAGCTGGTGAAGTTTTACGTAAATAAGACATCCTATGCAACGTATCATGCTGCGCGCGAAAATACATCGCGCAACTGTGACGCAATGTGATCTGAACTATGAAGGATCATGTGGCATAGATGAAGATTTGCTGGATGCAGCCGATATCCGTGAATTTGAAAAAATTGATCTCTATAACATTAACAATGGAGAACGTTTTTCAACTTACGCTATCAAGGGCAAACGCGGTAGTGGTGAAATTTCTCTGAATGGTGCGGCAGCACGTTTGGCACACTTAGGCGATTTGCTCATTATTTGTACTTACGCTCCGATGTCTGAAAGTGAAATCGCAACATACAAACAAAAAATTGTATTTGTAGACGAAAAAAATCACATCACTAGTTTAAAAAAATAAACCGCTCGCCGTTTTGGTCGAGCTCACTCTGTCTATCAATAAGAGGACATTATGGAAGTCAGTCATACCGTCATTAATCTGATTATTTTTGTGCTGGCAATTTATGTCGGCTATCACGTGGTGTGGACCGTGACACCTGCATTGCATACGCCTTTAATGGCGGTGACAAATGCAATCTCCGCCATCATCATGATCGGTGCCATGCTCGCAGCTGCACTCACCGAAGGCTTAGTGGGGCAAATCGCTGGAACGTTGGCAGTAGCACTCGCTGCGGTGAATGTATTTGGTGGATTTTTGGTGACGCAACGCATGCTAGAAATGTTTAAGAAAAAAGAGCCTAAAGTAAAAGCAGCAGATAAAGGGGAGAGCAAATAATGAGTATGAATCTCGTCACCCTGTTGTATTTGCTCGCTTCGATTTGTTTTATTCAAGCGTTAAAAGGTTTGTCGCATCCTGCAACTGCACGTCGTGGGAATGCTTTTGGCATCATCGGTATGGCCGTCGCTGTTGTGACTACGATTGCGCTGATCTATAAACTTAAATCCGAAGCTGTTGCGGGTTCAGATCTTGGTTATGCTTTAGTGATATTGGGTGTGGTCGTGGGTGGCAGCATAGGTGCCATTCTTGCCAAGCGCGTAGAGATGACCAAGATGCCAGAGTTGGTCGCAGCTATGCACTCACTCATAGGTTTGGCTGCAGTGTGTATTGCGGTTGCTGCGGTTGCTGAGCCTTGGGCTTTTAATATCGTTGAACGCGATCAGGCTATTCCGCTGGGTAATAAGTTGGAACTCTTCATCGGTACCTTTGTCGGAGCAATTACTTTCTCTGGTTCAGTGATTGCATTTGGCAAGCTTGCAGGTAAATATAAATTCAGATTGTTTCAAGGTGCACCTGTCGTGTTTAAAGGTCAGCACATACTCAATCTATTATTGGCGATTGTGATGTTGGGGTTTGGTGCCATGTTTTGTTTAACTCAAGACTGGACACCTTTCATCGCCATGACAGCGATTGCTTTTGTCTTGGGTGTATTAATCATTATTCCTATCGGTGGCGCAGACATGCCGGTAGTGGTTTCAATGTTGAACAGTTATTCAGGTTGGGCAGCAGCGGGAATTGGTTTCTCACTGAATAACTCTATGCTGATTATTGCCGGCTCACTAGTGGGTTCAAGTGGTGCGATTCTTTCTTACATTATGTGTAAGGCCATGAATCGTTCATTCTTCAATGTGATCTTGGGTGGCTTTGGTGGTGATGCTGCTACCGCAGTAGCAGGCGATCAGCAGCAGCGTCCTGTGAAATCAGGTTCAGCAGATGATGCAGCATTTTTAATGGCGAATGCTGAAACGGTGATTATTGTTCCTGGCTATGGTTTAGCAGTAGCACGTGCTCAACATGCATTGATGGAGTTGAGCGAAAAACTGGCGCATAAAGGCGTGACAGTGAAATATGCCATTCATCCAGTTGCAGGTCGTATGCCGGGTCATATGAATGTATTGTTGGCTGAAGCAGAAGTGCCGTATGACCAAGTGTTTGAGATGGAAGACATCAATAGTGAATTTGGTCAGGCAGATGTGGTCTTAGTGTTGGGTGCGAATGATGTGGTGAACCCAGCAGCGAAAGATCCAAAATCAGCTATCGCAGGTATGCCGATTCTTGAAGCTTATAAAGCAAAAACCATTATCGTGAATAAGCGTTCTATGGCTGCAGGTTATGCCGGCTTAGACAATGAATTGTTCTACATGGATAAAACCATGATGGTATTTGGCGATGCGAAGAAAGTGATTGAAGATATGGTGAAGGCGGTAGATATGTAAATTTCTTTGGGATCCTAATACTTTTTGCTTTAATAATAAGTTCTGCTAATTTAACAGCCGTACTAAATTAAATGAGGTAAAAAATGAATCCTAAAGATATAACTACTTCTAAAGACCCTGATCTGGCAGGCTCCTATGCGGCTTTGCTGCGCGCTGCTAGAGCAGCGGAAGATTTGGCGATTAAAACCAACACCAGTATTATTGTTTCATTAGATGGAAAAGATGTTCAACTCACAGCAAGTGATTTGATTAAAATGCGTGAACAAGAAGCAAAGAAATCTTAAAATTTTTCTCGTAGATTTTTATTAGATTAGTGACTTTAAAATGTAGCCATAGCACTTACGGAGTATGTCATGGAATCATCTGTATTGACTCTCAGAGTTAGCGCTAAGACTAAGGACTTGTTAAAGAGGCTATCTAAAGAAACACATCGCTCTGAGTCTATGTTGGTAACAGAGGCTATTGAGCGCTATGTGGAAATAGAAAAATGGCACATAAAAGAAATTAAACAAGCTATAAAAGAAGCTGATGCAGGTGGGTTTGTCACCATAAAACAAAAAAGCCAGCTATAAGCTGGCTTTTTTATTAGCGATCAAAATCTCTGTGTACATCATGTACGGTCATGCCTAATTTAGCATGCGGTAATTTAAGCCAGTCACGATGTTTCAATGTTCTACGTGTATCTTCTAATCCTGCTGCCCAGTGTTCTTGCATGGTCAGTTTAGAAAATTCATAGTCTTTTGAATCACCTTCATATTCTTTATGGTGATAAATCAGATGTAAGACATTGATTTGTGATTTCTCGTCGAGCGTAGCTAGTAAGGCGCGATCTTCATCGCTTAATTCATTTTTCGGTATGCGCTTGAGTGCATGAGAGAGTTCGATTTCAAGATTGTGTACGCGCTTGAAATGATCGGTCGCATTTCTAGTGCGACTGGAATACATGATGTCTTTTTGACGCATCATGACTTCAGGCATGGTTTTAGGTAACTTGCCGCGTGCATTAAATAAATCTACTTGGAATACCAATGTGTTGGCTAACTTTTTCGATTCGAGTAAATATTGCAATGGCGTGTTAGAGACGATGCCACCATCCCAGTAAGAGTCGTTATCAATTTCAACAGCAGGAAAGGCAGGAGGTAATGCGCCACTCGCCATGGTGTGTTTAGGATTTAAACGCTCTAGTGCGCTATCAAAATAACGGAAGTTACCGGTCTTCACGTTTACAGCGCCTACGCTTAATCTATGTTGATTATTATTGAGTAAATCCCAATCGATCAAATCATTCAAGCTATGAAAGAGTTTGCTTGTATCGTAATAACTAGAAGCATTTTCTTGTCCAGTGATCTGGTTCCACGGGTTCATGCTGCGTGGTGAGAAAAAACCAGGTATGCCTGACATCATGGTCATAAAGGCACTCGTCATATTGTGTAGCTGTCGTAATGAATCAAAGCTAGACAAATGCGCGCCATATCCATGACCTGACACCATTTCCCAAAAATCTTTTAATCGTGATACCTGATTTTCTGGTTTGTTACCTGCAATGATAGAAGCATTGATAGCGCCAATAGAGACACCGGATAACCAAGTTGGTTGTATACCGACTTCGCTTAACGCTTCAAACACACCAGCTTGATAAGAGCCTAGTGCACCGCCACCTTGCAATACCAATGCAACGGTTTCATATTTGCTTAAGATGCCCGCCAAATCTGCGTTGTCAGCAGTTTGTTGGTTGGGAAGGCTTGCCATTTTCATACTCCCTTTTTCACAATTTCAGTACCAAATAGTTGCACGGCAACAATATACTAGTTTTGCTGCAATTCTAGAAAAAATATGATGTGAGTAAAAATAATGACTGGCTGACGTGTTTAATCAGAAAACAGGCAGTCGGGCGGGGATGTTGGAAATTATTCGCGCCAACCAAACATCATCTGTTCGGCCAACTGTTTTTTAACTGGTTTAAAGGCATCAATACAACCCAAGCCTAAGCCCAGCAGAATTTGTGACCATGAATGATCGGGACTCGATGTGAAAATGCGCGCCATCACATCGGTGAGATGCATCGTGAGTTTGCGATCATGTTTACGTGCTTGTATAAATTGCGATATCGCGGCGGGTGAGCATTCTTTGGCAAGCAAACGCGCTAAGACAACGGCATCACGTAATCCTAAATTTAATCCTTGCCCTGCTACTGGGTGAAGAGTTTGCGCCGCATTGCCAATAGCGACGCTGCGTGCAGTGCTTGCAGGATGGGCATTTAAACCTAATGCATAGCTCGACCGCGCTGCAGTTTTAATGAATTGCCCCAGTCTATCGCCGAAGGTGCTTTGACATGCTTGTAAAAATTCAGCATCAGATAATTGAAGTAAGTGCGATGCCGTTGCAGGACGAGCACACCAGACTAAGGCATAACCTTCATCTTGTGGCAATAAGGCAAAGGGACCTTCACTAGTGAAACGCTCATAAGCTCGTCCAATAATAGGTGCGCTGCAATGCACATGCGTCACGATAGCGGTTTGTTCGTAATCTCTGTGTATAGGCTGCGTTAATTGCGAACCAAAGACACCACCCTCTGCTTGTATCAAACAAGTTGTGTGAATGATAGAGTCATTATTTAAAGTGAGCGCAATATGTGATTCAAATTCTTGACAGTCTTGAATACTAACTGGTCGTAGTATCTGCACACCATGGTGTTGCAAAGTACTGATGAGTGATGCAATCACATCGCCATAACGACAGACATAACCTAGAGCAGGTAAGTCGTAGTCATCGGATTTAATCAGTGTGCGTCCAAAGCTGCCACGTCTAGAAACATGAATTTGCGAAATGCGAGTAGCGTGTGTTGGCCAGCTTTGTAGAGAGTCAAGAATTTGCTTACTACCAGTTGCTAATGCGAGTGAACGTGGATCTTGCAAAGAAGTGGATTCAGGTTTTGCGTCAATCAATAGTATGCGTTCACTTGATACACCGCGTTGCAGTAGCAGTGCGACGAGTGACATGCCGATAGGCCCTGCGCCTACTATCGTGATATCAAATTTTTTATGCATATTCTTTAGTGACGCTTAAATGCTATGCGTGTTATCTATCCCGCATGACTGCTTCGATATCAGTAATTGTTTTAGGCGCTTCATGCGAGAGTAAGTGGCAACCCTCTTTGGTGATGAGAGCATCATCTTCTATACGTATACCTATGTTCCAAAATTGTTCTGGAACACCTTCAGTTGGTCTGATATAAATACCAGGCTCTATGGTTAACACCATTCCGGTTTGTAAAGTGCGCCAAGGTTTTTCTTCGCCATTGGGCGCAGCATCACGATAGTCACCAACATCATGTACATCCATACCTAACCAATGTCCGGTTCTATGCATATAAAAATGTCGGTAGTCACCTTTGGCTAAGACATCATCTAAGGTGCCCACTTTATTTTTATCTAATAAGCCTGTATCAAGCATGCCTTGTGATAAAACTTTAACTGCTGCGTCATGTCCATCTATGAAACGAGCGCCAGGTTTGGTGGCTTGTATCGCTGCATCTTGTGCTGCTAAGACGATTTCATATAGTGTTTTTTGAGGGCCACTAAATTTTCCATTCGCTGGAAAAGTACGAGTGATGTCGGATGCATAGCTATCAAGTTCACAGCCTGCATCAATTAACACTAAATCACCATCACGTAATTCAGTATCGCCAGCGCGATAATGCAATACACAAGCATTGGCGCCAGCTGCGACTATAGAGCCGTAAGCAGGAAACTGTGAACCATGACGTCGGAATTCATGTAAGAGTTCGGCATCAAGATGATATTCACGCAAGCCTGGTTTGGCAGAGCGCATAGCGCGAGCATGGGCATGGGCTGAGATGGTCGCTGCACGTTGCATGATCGCGATTTCATCTTCATCTTTAATCAAGCGCATTTCATTGAGCAACACACGCACATCCATTGCAGTAGTGGGTGCACTAATGCCTGCTCTGATTTGCGCACGCACACCACTTAACCAATTTTGTATGCGAGCGTCTAGTTTTGCATCACTGCCTAAGGCATAAAACAAGATGTTCATGTTGGTCATGAGCTTAGGTAGTTCGCTATCGATTTGATCGATGGCATAAGCCGCATCAAAACCGAATTCTTCTTTTGCTGCTGCGGGTCCGTAGCGATACCCATCCCATATTTCGCGCTCTAGATTTTTTTCACGACAAAAAAGTATGGCTTGTTGTTTTTCACCAGCTACTAAGACTAAGGTGGCTTCAGGTTCGGTAAAGCCAGTCAGATAATAAAAATAACTATCGTGTCGATACGGGTAATCCGCATCCGCATTGCGCATGACTTCGGGAGCGGTAGGGATGATGGCTACACCGCCTCCATGCGCTTGCATGCGTGCTAATAAAGTGGCGCGACGCTTTGCATAAACATTCATACTATTTTTTCCTAACGTATAGGCGCATTTAATTGATTCAAGCGTTCGACTGTACCGACATCAGTCCAGTCACCGCCATATAACTCACCGCCAATTTTGCCTTGATCTGCGAAAGTACGCAGCAGCGGCGCTAATTTTGCGCTGTCACCTGCTTTGACACTATCAAACATGGCGGGTCTATACACGCCTATGCCAGAAAAAGTGTGGCGTTGTTCTCCCGTGTTAGCGATGCTGAAATTATGCAAAGCGAAATCACCATTGGGGTTATGCGCAGGATTTTTTACCAGATACAGCCAAGCCATATCACGTTCATTTTCTGGATGCGGTTTGCCCCATACATCTTCATCTTGTAAGACATCGATCACTTGTGAGTAATCGAAATAAGGGCAGAAAATATCACCAGCAATCGCAACAAAGGGAGTCTCGTCGAGTAAGTGTCTTGCTTTCGCAATGCCACCTGCTGTTTCTAATGCAGTGCCTTCGGGGGAATAGACAATACGTGCACCGAATTGACTGCCATCTTGCAGTGTGTCTTCTATCATGTGACCGAGATGCGCATGATTAATGATGATGTCAGTAATACCAGCTTTCACCAAATTAAGAATGTGCCACACAATTAAAGGACGACCACGCACATTGAGTAGAGGTTTAGGGCAGGTATCGGTTAGCGGTCGCATGCGTTCACCGCGACCTGCTGCAAAAATCATGGCTTTCATATTAAAAGGTATAGCCGACCTGCGGTGTATTAGCGGTTATCTCATCAAGCAAGCGTAAGAGCGGAATGAGTTCTAAATAGCGGTGTGCAGTCTTGCGTGTGTATTCCATCACTAGTGGCATATCTTTGAGATAAGCATCTTTACCATCGCGATGAAATAAACGAGCGAAGATACCTAGTACCTTCAAATGGCGTTGCAAACCCATGAATTCGAAGTCGCGATAAAAAGCATCGATATCAGGATTAATAGGCAGGCCTGCTCGCTTAGCGCGTTCCCAGTAACGTATCACCCAATCTAATACTTGTTCTTCATCCCACTGCACGTAAGCATCACGTAGTAATGACACTAAATCATAGGTAATGGGGCCATACACAGCATCTTGAAAATCGAGTATGCCGGGATTATTTTGTTCTAACACCATCAGATTGCGTGAATGATAGTCACGGTGCACATATACAGGTGCTTGCGCTAAATTATTCGCAAGTAAAACGTCAAAGACTTTATTTAAATCTGCGGTTTGTTTTTCTGACAGCGTCACGCCTAAGTGTTTGTTGATATACCAATCAGGGAAGAGCATTAATTCGCGATGCAGTAATGCGCGGTCATAAGCAGGCAAGACATTGGGCTGACTATGCGATTGCAATTGGATCAAGGCATCAATGGCATCTAAATAGAGTGGGGACGCTGTTTCTGGCTTAAGTAAGCTCAGATAAGTGGTCGACCCCAGATCGGAGAGCAGCAAAAACCCCTGTTCTTCATCTTTTGCCAGAATAGCCGGAACTGCCACCCCTGTTTTCCCAAATAAATCAGCGATTTTTATAAATGGACGGACATCCTCTTGAGGGGGCGGGGCATCCATCACGATATAAGTAGCGCCATCCACCCCATCGACGCGGAAATAGCGCCGGAAACTCGCATCTGATGAGGCGGGGCGCAGAGTGGAGGCTAGGGTAGCGGGAGCCGATATGGTGGATAACCAGAGGCGTAAATTTTGTAGTCTAGGGTCGGAATCGTATAAATCTGACATGAAAAAACCGGAAAAGCAGGTTGGGAAGCATGTCCGGTAAGGTATTACCGGCAGGGAGATCCCATATAATACGGGATTCACACCAATAACGCGCCTCTAGCCGCGAGACTTCTTCTTCCATGAACCAGCGTTTGGTATTTTCATCTTCTTCTCAGTCATTTCGCGTAAGCCCGATCTTTTTTGGTTTGCTGCTGTGGCTGACGCATGCCGGCGCTCGTTCGGCAGATTTTTTGAATGATGATTCAGATCCAAATAGTCCGGTACAAATTGAAGCGCAACAGATTAATGGCCGTCCTGATCGTGAAATCACCTTAGAAAAAGATGCGAAAGTAGATAAAGGTAATTCACATATTGAAGCGGATGATATTCACTACGATATCGTGGATGACAAAGTCGACGCAGTTGGCCATGTATTTATTGATAGAGCTGGTGATAAATTCACGGGCAATCAATTGCAATTAAAAATGGATACAGGTATCGGTTATATGGATAGTCCTGTTTATCGTTTATTGCGTAAAAATGCACAAGGTCGCGCAGAGCGTGTAGATTTTGATTCGCAAGATTCTGCAACCGTATTAGTTGGAGACTTCACTACTTGCGAAGGGCCTAATCCAGATTGGTATCTGAAATCCAGCAAACTATCTTTAGACAATGATAGTGGCACTGGTGTGGCGCGCAATGCGATTCTCGTGTTTAAAGGTGTGCCTATTGCAGGTACACCGTATATTTCATTCCCATTGTCGGAAGAACGAGTGTCGGGATTTCTTGCGCCTACGATTACCACCTCGACTACTGGCGGCCTAGAGGTAACTACACCCTATTATCTTGATATCGCACCGAATCGCGATCTCACTTTATATCCGCATTACATCTCAAGACGCGGTCTCATGTTAGGTGGTGAGGCACGTTATCTTGATCGTGATTATGCTGGTCAAACAAAAGCAGAATATTTAAATGGTGATGCAGTCACAGGTGAAAACCGTTACATCATCAGTTCTCAGCACAATCAAAATTTTGGCTCTGGATTGACCTTCAATTCGAATTTGAACGCAGCTTCAGATGATGGCTATCCGAATGATTTTCCTTTCAGCTTAGGCTTTAGTAATCCAGGTACGAGTCGCCGTTTGTTATTGCGTGATGCAATGTTGAACTATGCCGATGCAGATCAACGTGCCATGTTTCGTGTGACGGATTTTCAGGTGTTGCAAGACGTGAATGCGCCGATTGCGATTCCCTATGCCAGATTGCCGCAATTAACCTATCAAAAATTTAATTATTACGATAATGGGTTAAGTCTGGAATTAAATTCAGACTTCACACGTTTTTCGCATGCAACCGGTTTTCAAGGCGCTACACAAGTTGTAAAAAATGCAGATCGTATGGTGCTTAATCCACGTGTCACTTATCGTTGGATGACACCGGGTGCATTTGTCAAACCGAGTTTGTCGTTGCATATGACTAGCTATAACCTTGATCAAATTCCGTATGCATCCATGACAGCGCCAGCTCGAGCTATTCCTACAGCATCACTAGATTCGGGATTGATATTTGAACGTGATGCGAGTTTTTTTGGCAGAGATGCGATACAAACACTAGAGCCGCGCGTATTTTTATCTTACACACCCTACGTCAAACAAGATTTAAGTCTGTATCCTAATTTTGATTCTGCGGAGGCTGACTTTAATTACGCACAAGTGTTTAGAGAAAATCGTTTTGTAGGTCATGACAGGGTGGGTGATGCAAGTACTGTGACCACAGCTTTAATGTCACGTTATCTTGAAATTGAAGGGCAAGAAAGATTACGTGTAGCAGTAGCGCAGCGTTTTTCTTTTTCTGATCCTCGTGTAATTTTGGGTGATCCTGCATCGCAAACAAGTACTACCGCAGATACAAAATCCGATATTTTGTTGCTAAGTTCGGGGCGTGTGACGCGCGAACTACGCTTAGATGCAAATTTCCAATACAGCCAATCGAATCAAATTTTCAATCGCGTTAACTTTGGAACCTTTTGGCAGCCTGAGCCTATGAAGGTATTGAATGTGCAATATCGTCGAGATGTGCGCGGGGACCAGGCTTCACAATTTGAAATCTTTGATATCTCAGGTCAATGGCCTTTATCTGCACGTTGGTATGGCGTAGCAAGATTAAATTATCTAATTAAAGAGCAAGAAGTGGGTCAATCGCTGATAGGCGCAGAATATAGAGCAGATTGCTGGATATTTCGTTTCGTAGGTCAGCGTACGCCAACTGCGCAAGGTGTCGCCAATACCACCGTATTTTTACAGTTAGAATTTAATGGATTGTCTTCCTTAGGCTCTAATCCATTAACAGCTTTACGTGCCAATGTACCTGGTTATCAAAAACTGACACAACCTGATTAATTCGTTCTTACCTTATGAACTGCCACTGGAACTCACCCATGAAGATGATGAATGCACCTAAATTAATGAAATCGATCGCAACCTTGCTTATTTCTGCATCTTTGCTAACGATGACATCTATGGCGAAGGCAGAAGAAAAAGCTAAGCAACAGCCAGTATTAGTCGATACGATTATCGCGGTAGTCAATTCAGAAGTCATAACGCTGAAAGAATTAGAAGATCGTTTAAAACTGATCGAACGTCGTATGCAGCGTGAAAAAATGCAAATGCCGAGTCGCGATGTATTAAAAGGTCAGCTGTTAGAGCGCATGATAGTCAATCGTGCACAAATGCAGCTTGCTAAGGAAAGTGGCATACGCGTTGATGACATCATGTTAGATCGTGCTGTTGCGCGAATTGCAGAACAAAATAATTTATCTATTCAAAATTTTCGTGATCAACTAGAAAAAGATGGCATTCCGTTTTCACGCTTTCGTGAAGAGATACGTGAAGAAATCACTTTGCAACGTTTGCGTGAAAAAGAAGTCGATAACAAACTACAAATTAGTGAATCAGAAATAGATAACTATCTTGCTGCTTCTGCTGGTAAAACCCAAGGTGCAGAAGATGAAATCAATATTGCGCATATTTTAGTGCGCGTACCAGAAAACGCTAACGCACAACAAATTGCAGATCGTCGTCAGCGTGCTGAAGCTGCGATGGCACAATTAAAATCAGGTGGTGACTTTGCAAAAGTTGCAGCCAGTTTTTCTGATGCGAGTGATGCAATGACTGGTGGTTTAATCGGTTGGCGTAGTCTTTCTCGTTTGCCGCAGTTATATGTTGAAGTCACAGAAAAGCTCGCGCCGAATGAAGTCTCTGCAGTTGTACGTAGCGCTAATGGATTTCACATACTCAAACTATTGGGTAAGCGTGGCGCAAGTGAAGTAAAAACAGATGGAGCAAGAATGGTGCAGCAAACCAGAGCGCGCCATATCTTAATTAAAGTAAATCAAGTTGTTTCTGCATCAGAAGCGAAACGTAAATTGACGGAATTAAAAACCCGTTTAAATAATAAAGCGGCAAAATTTGAAGATCTGGCTAAGCTGTATTCCAATGATTTATCCGCTAGTAAAGGTGGTGAGTTGGGCTGGGTTTATCCAGGTGATACGGTTCCTGAATTTGAGCGTGCTATGAATGCACTGCAACCAGGACAAGTGAGTGAGCCGGTAGAGTCGCCATTTGGTTATCATTTAATTCAAGTAGTAGAACGCAAAACAGAAGAAATATCACGTGAACGTTTGCGTATGACTGCGCGTCAGGCATTGAGAGATCGCAAATTAGAAGAAGCGTATGAAGATTGGTTACGCCAATTACGTGACCGTGCTTATGTTGAATATAGACAGGATGAAATTAATCAAATCCGCTAACAAAATGCATCATCTAAGCGGCAGCATTGCGTTGTGAAGCCCAATAAAAAAATGTTGCCGCGCATAGCCATCACCTGTGGCGAACCAGCAGGGATAGGCCCAGAAATCTCTCTGCTTGCAGCAGTCAATCATCGCGAACTTGCTGACTTTGTTTTATTAGGCGATGCAGCGCAGCTAAAGACTGTAGCGTCTGGTTTGCAGCTCAAAGAAACGGTGCAGGTGATTCAGTCATTGCAGCAGTTTGAAATGGTAGAAAAAAATCACCAGCATATTGTTGTTGTGGATTGCCCGCTCGCAGTCCCCGTCACTCCTGGTCAAACTAATCCATTAAATGCGCCAGCCGTATTGCAAACGCTTGATCTTGCGATTGCAGCTGCAATGGCAAATGAGATTGATGCTATCGTCACGGCGCCACTACAAAAAAGTGTGATCAATGAATCTGGACTGCACTTTACAGGTCATACAGAATATTTAGCTGAAAAAACGCAGACCGAGCATGTGGTGATGATGTTAGCCGCAGGATCAGAGGCAAATAGTTTGCGCGTTGCATTGGCTACCACGCATCTAGCGTTAAAAGATGTCTCTGCTGCTATTACACAAAATAATTTATTCAAAACGATAGAAATTATTCATCACGATTTGCAGTCACGCTTTGGATTAACTAATCCTAGAATTTTAGTAACAGGATTAAATCCTCATGCAGGTGAGGGTGGTTATTTAGGACGTGAAGAGATCGATGTCATTACACCTGTCATTACTCAAGCAAAAGAGCGTGGTTGGAAAGTGTCAGGCCCTTATCCAGCGGATACTTTGTTTCAACCTAAATATTTACAACAAGCAGATTGCGTATTAGCGATGTATCACGATCAAGGTTTGCCTGTGTTGAAATTCAGTAGCTTTGGTCAGGGTGTGAATATCACCTTAGGTTTGCCATTGATACGTACTTCGGTTGATCATGGCACTGCGTTGGATCTTGCTGCGCAAGGATTAGGGCGCGCAGATTTCAGTAGCATGACAGCAGCGATTAAAGTCGCTGCGCAGATGGCTGCACATAAAGCAGCCCATTAATTCATGAAGCATATTCCCAGAAAACGCTTCGGTCAGAATTTTTTGACTGATCAACTAGTCTTAAGCAGTATTATTAATGCGATAGCTCCGCAAGACGATGACCACATGGTGGAAATTGGACCGGGTCAGGGCGCGATGACTGCTTTGCTATTGCAATCACTAAAAGCTTTGCACGTGGTTGAAATCGATAGAGATCTAGTTGTGCTGCTTGAGAAAAAATTTAAAGCAGCTAATCTCATCATGCATGCTGCGGATGCGTTGCAATTTGATTTTTCTTCGATTGTTCATGCATCTGATCCTGCTCGTAAGTTACGTGTAGTGGGTAATCTTCCCTATAATATTTCTACGCCCTTGCTATTTCATTTAGCTGATTTTAGTGCGCAGATTATTGATCAACATTTCATGCTGCAAAAAGAAGTGGTAGAGCGCATGGTGGCTGAACCTGGTGGTAAAGAATATGGTCGTCTTTCTGTCATGCTGCAATGGCGCTATGCAATGGATTGTTTATTCATCGTGCCCCCGACAGCATTTGATCCACCCCCTAAAGTGGAATCAGCCATAGTACGTATGATTCCAATTGCTAAACCTTTGGAATGCGAACAACATAAACTAGAACTCGTTGTCACCAAAGCTTTTTCTCAAAGACGCAAAGTCTTACGTAATTGTTTGTCTGGACTATTCACTGAAAACCAACTCATAGATCTACACATAGATCCTACTGTTAGACCAGAAACAGTCTCAGTTGAACAATTTGTGTTGTTGGCTAATGAATTAGCTACACAAGCATAAGTTGAGCAATCATCTAGTTTGCTTGAATTGCGATAATGCATACGCTGGGTTTGTGCGTATTCTGCATAAGTTTGAAAAGT
>CANGLD010000016.1 GCA_947454475.1 Oxalobacteraceae bacterium | reverse complement strand
TGAGGTACGGTATCAAAATTACCAACAGCATAGATTGCAGTTCTTTTGGCACGAGCAATACCTTCTTTATCAATTTGCTGAACAAATTGTTGCAAATTCAATCCATCGTTGCGTATGGCTTTTGCAACGAGTCCACGGCCTTGTTCCCAAGTCTCCATGAGTAAAAACAGCATGAGACCAAGTAATAATGGAAACCAGCCACCATCAAATATTTTTGATGAGCAGCCGGCGACTAATAAAGCATCGACACAGAAAAATAAAAGGGTCGCACCAATTGCGATAGCTGAAGGTAAATGCCATGCATCACGTACAACGAAATAAGTCAGCGTGGTGGTGATAATCATAGTGAGCGTAACGGCAATACCATAAGCGCCCGCTAAAGCAGAGGAGCTACCAAAACTCACCACAGCCAATATCACACCGACGAATAAAACCCAATTCACCATAGGAATATAAATTTGTCCCATTTCACGTGATGAGGTGTATTCCACTTTCATACGCGGTAATAGACCTAATTGCATCGCTTGTTTGGTCATTGAGTAAGCACCAGAGATAACTGCCTGCGAAGCAATCACCGTGGCGAGCGCTGATAGACCTACGATGAATAGCAACATTGATTCGGGATACATTTTGTAGAAAGGATTTTCAAGTGCAGAAGGATCGCTAATGAGTAGTGCGCCTTGTCCCATATAGTTAAGTGCTAATGCAGGTAAAACAAAACTAGTCCACGCAAGTTGAATAGGACGTTTACCAAAATGACCCATATCAGCATACAGAGCTTCAGCACCGGTTAATACCAGTGCGATAGCACCGACCGTTGCAAATAAATGCCAGCCACGTTCTTGTAAGAAGTGAAAAGCATGTAATGGATTAAGCGCTGTAAGAATGATAGGTTGATTAGCGATGTGGAACACACCAGCCGTAGCGATGGTAACGAACCATACAATAAGAACAGGACCAAATGCTTTGCCTATGATGCTAGTGCCATGCTTTTGTATCGCAAACAAGACCACCATAATCGCTAACGTAGCGGGAACTATATAAGGCTTAAAAGCTGGTGTGACGACTTCTAATCCTTCCAGTGCTCCTAATACAGAGACAGCGGGTGTGATAACGCTATCACCATAAAATAAAGTAGCACCAAATACACCGAGCAATAACAGCACACGACGTAAGTTAGGCTGCGATTGCACTGCGCTACAAGCTAAGGCAGTCAATGCCAAGATACCGCCTTCGCCACGATTGTCTGCTCTAAGAATGAGCATCACATATTTGAGCGTCACCACTAACATTAGCGCCCAGATCACAACGGAAACTGCACCGATCATGTTTTCTGGATTAACGATCACACCAGTAGAGGGAGAAAATACTTCTTTCATTGCATACAGCGGGCTGGTACCAATGTCACCGTACACCACACCCAGTGCTCCTAGGGTTAGGGCGCCAAATGAAGTTTTAACTTGTGTTTCAGAGAAATCGGGGTTGGCTATACGGTTTACCGGTGGCATAAAAATCACTCCATAAAAGGTTATGGAGTGATCTTATTTAGATCCGCATAAGGAAAGTATAAGTTAAAGCAATTACAACGAATTAATGGCGGATTGCGAAGGGGAGGTAAGGCGTATGGCTAGGGTTGATTACTATTTTCGGCTTCTGTCCATTCGTGATCGCCAAGGGATGACTTGTAAGCGGCGACCACAAGATTTCAGCTTTTTAATTCATCCGAGAATAGCTAGCTCTATGATTTTTTAGCAATGAGAGTACACCATCAATATCCTGCAATTCCATTGATATTTTTTTACTTCCAAGTTCGCTTATGAGCTCATTACACAATTTTTCATCAATAAAATCTAGTACATTTTTTTGATCATTATTGTTCTTATCAAATAAACCTAATTTATCAGTAGCCAAAATCAAGAAAGGTAGAATTGCTTGTGGTATTCCATTTTTGATTGCAGCCATAAATGCATTCATCCCCTTTGAGTTTTTCATAAATATGAGAGAGTCAAGATTAAGTGGTATGTACGAATTCTTTCCCTTAGAGTATGTTGGAGAAAATCTATAATTAGGATCACGCACTTTTTTTGCCCTCTCTAATATTGCAGTTATCACATTGTCCTCACTATTATCAAGATAATCATCTTTAGCGGCAAGCATCAACGCTGTTGTACCATCATGCATAGAAGAATAGATAAGCTCGATTGGATTTTTCACATGGTCAAGCAAGGTGGTGATTGTGTAGTAATCACCACAAACGGCTGCAAGCATGAGCGCATTGTAGTGATCCTTATTCTTCATGAATGCAAGCTGATCTGCATTGCCCACATTGCTAAGGATGGCTTTGATTGATTCGAGGTGGTTATGAGATATAGCAAGCATCAGCGCAGTTCTGTCTTCTGCATCCTTCATCATTACAAACGCTTCTGGGTTTTTAACACTTCTCAGGATGACTTCGATTGATTTAGCTTTGCCTTGAGATGCAGCATACATCAATAGATTCTTGCCTTCTGAATCCTGCATGGTTAAAAGTTCTTCTGGATTATCAACGCTATCTAGAAAAATTTTAAGTAATTCGGCATTATCAAAGCGTAATGCGTAGTTCAACATTTCCCTGCTATCAACACTCTGCCCGCGTATGAGCGCATTTTTATCACTCACGTAACTGAACAAGGTTTTGATCAATTCTGCTTGATATTTATTTTCCTGCTCTAACATCTCTGTATGGTGATGAATGATTATTTCATAATCACCATAAAGGTCAGATATGAAATTTTGCTCGATTGCTAGTCTCAGTGCCGCCTTATTTTTATCATTCGTCATGAATATAAGTTGTTCAGGATTTTTTACATTGTCAAGTAAGGCTTTGATTGGTTCAGGTTTACGTCTTTTTATAGCGTGCATCAGCGCAGTCATGCCATTTGCATCCTTCATAGATGCAAGCGCATCTGGATTACTCGCACTGCTGAGCAAGATTTTGATTAATTCTGTGTTACCCGACATTCCAGCAAATATTAACAATGTTCTTTTGTATGTATCGGTGAGTTGGAGTAATTCAGATAAATTTTTCACTCCCGCAATGCGCATAGCTCTTTCGAAATCCTGTTTTGATAAAGGATCGACAAGATATGCATAGAGATCATCGGTTAATGGTGGTAGAGTAATCGGATAGTGTTCGTTATTTGTTGTATTATTTTGTTGCTGTGCCCGTTGTAAATCTTGAGACGGTGTTAAATTTCTCCTGTTAGAATCGCCGAATATTCGTTTCATATCATCCTTAAAAAAGTTACAGTTCACATATGTAATCTTTCTCTTATGTATGTTCCCGTTTTAAATATAAAGTTTTCGAATAATATTTACAGTTCGCTAAAGTTGGCATGGAGAAGAAAGAATGAGAAAGTTAAATCCTGTGTAACCAAGTTCTCAATTTTTCAATTTGATTAATGAAAACTAGCTTTATGTTTTCTTAGTATAGTGAGTAAGTCATCTAGATTACGTATGTCCATTGATATCTTTAGTTCTTCCAGATTTTCGATAAGTAAATCACACATATTTTCATCAACAAAATCTAATGCTGTTTGTTGAGAATTATTTTTCTCGGTGAATAAAGCTAGATTATCTGTAGTCCAAATTAATAATGTCAGAACAGCTTCTATATTTTTTACTTTCGCTGCAAGCATAAACGCATTCATTCCTTCACTATCTTTCAGAAATATTAATGAGTCTATGCTAGGTACTCTCAATGCATTCATTCCATTACTGTCTTTCAGAAATATTAATGGGTCTATGCTAGGTACTTTCAATGCATTTTTTTTTTCATCTAACAGAAATTTTCGCGGACCGAGGTTGCGTATTTCATTTGCTTTCTCTTGCCCCACTTTATATATCTTTTCTAATATTGCAGTAATTGGATTTGAATAAATATAGTCATCCTCTTTATCATTATAAATGCAGAGCATCAATGCAGTTTTGCCGTTATTGCAGGAAGAATAGATAAGTTCGATTGGATCGTTAACATAGTCGAGTAAAGCTTGGATTGTTTGTGGGCTTCCAGTACTAGCCGCTAGGTCGAGTGCATTGCAGTCATCCTGATTTCTCATGCATGCAAGTTGTTTTGTATTACTCACACTGCTAAGAATAGCTTTGATTGATTCTCGATGATTATTGTTTGCAGCGTACATTAGAGCTATCTGGCCTTCACCATCTATCAAGCATGCAAGCTCATCCGGATTATTGACGCCACTGAGTATGGCTTCGATAGCTAAAAAATAATTATGCTCTGCTGCAGATGCCAGTACATGTTCTCCGTGAATATTCTTCAAGCTTGCAAGTGCATCTGGATTCTTTACACCGTGGAGTAATGCTTTAATAGATTTGATATGTTTATTATCTATAGCGTCCATCAGCTCTATTTTCACATGATCTTTCAAGCTAGCAAGCGCATCTCGATTGTGTACGCCGTGGAATAATTCTTTAATAGATTTGAGATGTGCATTATATATATCGTGTATCGATCCTGTTTTATTATCACAACTAGCTGTAGCGTGCATTAGCGCTGTATAGCCATACTCATCCTTCAGAGAGGCGAGTGCATCTGGATTGCTCACATTGCTTAGTAAGACTTGGATTAATTCGAAATTGCCCGAGATGGCAGCATGCATTAATAATGTTTCTTGTTTTGTATACGCTAACTGAGCCAGTTGTTCTATGTCGCTTACTCCTGCGATTCGCGTAGCCGATTCGAAATCCTTTTTTAACAAATGATCGGCAAGCTGTTCATACAGTTCATGTGTTAATGGTTGTGGAGTAGTCGTATTTTGTGGATTAACCGACGGATTCTGCGCTGGAATTTTTGGGTATTGTTCATTCCTTGGACTAGAATCGTCTGCTGTGCGCTTCATTTCGTTCTTTCAAGTGGTTAAGGTTCAGTTATGTAATTTTTCCTTTCTGTATGTTCCCGTTACTCGTATTCCATGTTGGACTTTAGTTAAATAAGCGACTATTTAAGTGAATCACGGCTCCCATTTATAATGAGTGCATGTTAAAAATTTCTGTATTAGATCAATCTGTCATCGCCAAGGGGCGACCACAAGACGCATCCATCCGTCATACCTTGGCTTTAGCTGAACATTGCGAAAAACTGGGCTTTGAACGCTTTTGGGTGAGTGAGCATCACAGCCTGCCTAGCATTGCAGGCACAGCGCCTGAAGTATTGTTGGCGGCTATCGCTGCGCGTACATCTCGTATCCGCATCGGTAGTGCCGGTGTGATGTTGCCGCATTATTCGAGCTTAAAAGTTGCAGAGCAATTTCGTGTCTTGGATGCCTTAGCTCCTGGTCGTGTGGACTTAGGCTTAGGGCGCGCTCCTGGTAGCGATGGTCGTACTTCGCAATTACTGAATCCAGATCGCTATGCCTCTGAACGTTTTCCTCAGCAAGTCATGGAATTACAAGCATGGGTGACAGGGCAAACGATGCCTGCTGGTCACCCAGGTCAGGGTGTGTGGGCTTTTCCAATCGGCCAAACTGCGCCTTCATTATGGATATTAGGTAGTTCAAATTATGGTGCGCAATTAGCAGCGCATTTGGGTTTACCTTACGCCTTTGCCTATTTTTTTAGTGATGGTGTTGGAGTAGAGGAAGCACTCGCTTTATATCGCTCGCAGTTTCAACCTAGCGAATATTTGGATAAGCCCTATGCAACGATTTGTGTATCAGCACTACTAGCTGATACGGAAGAACAAGCGTGGATGCAATTTCAAAGTCGTGCACGCTGGCGTTGTGATCGTGATAAAGGGCGCTTTGGACCACTCTTGTCTCCTGAAGAAGCGATATTGAATTTAAGTGCTGAGGATGAAGCGCGTATGCAGAGTATGCGTGCCACAGCATTAGTTGGTGCGCCAGATCAAGCTGCAGATAAACTGCGTAAATTAGCGAGTAGTTTAGAACTCGATGAATTAGTCGTCTGCACTTGGACGCATGATCCTCAAGTTCAGTTGCGCTCATTTGAGTTATTAGCGCGTGCGTTTAATTTGCCTGCGATGGCTTGATTGTTAAAGGTATCGTTTTTTATTCAATTGATGAAGAATTTTTACGCTTGAAATTGATGAGGCTTATCATGCAATCCATAGTAACTAAAGTGTTCATGATTTTTTTGGGTTGGAGTTTGAGTGGGCTGTTATCTGTGCATGCGCAAGATTCACGATTAGAAAATCAATTGCTACGCTGTTCTGCGATAACGACTATTTTTTCAATTGCAGCAGAAAAAAATTCTGAATCCGAAAATAAATTGAAAAAAATGCCTGCATTATTTTTTGATTTTTATATCAATGAAAAAAAATCAAAAAATTCAGAAATGAAGTCTGAGGAAACGTTGGAGCGACGCCAGCAAGTTTTAATGGAAATGAAAGAACATTATGCCGACAGAGAAGCGTTGTTAATGGAAGAAGGTGTGGTGTGTGGTGCTTGGGCAGAAGGTTTTTTATCGCAAGGCGATAACATTACCTTTATTCCTGTTTATCCCAAAGTGATATCTAGCCAGATTCGCGATCAATATGCACGTATAGCTGCAGTGGCATATAAAAGATGGTTGGAGTTAGGTGCGCCCATGAGTAATGCAAAATAAAAAATATTTTTTAATGGATTGTGATTTTTTTTGTACGATTACGCTAAGCTGATCGAGCAAAAAATTTTAATAACTGTTAACTCGTAGGGACGATTAGCGCAGCGTAATCGTCCGAACAATTTCAAACACTACAAATTCGTTTACCTTTTTCTTATGCCTGACCTACATTTTCTTTAAGGATTTTACGTACGATTACGCTACGCTAATCGTATCTACTAACCCGTGATATTTGTAGCTACTTTTGATTTTGTAGGTGCAACTAGGCTATCTAATCGCACCTACCAAACTTCGATATTAAGCGCCTGCTTTTACTTTCAAACGCCATGCATGTAACAGGGGCTCTGTATAACCGCTAGGTTGTACTAAACCTTTCATCACGAGATCGCGTGCAGCTTTGTAGGCTGACGATGCTTCGAAATTAGCTGCCATAGGTTTGTAGAGTGGATCGCCAGCGTTTTGTGTATCAACGACTTTCGCCATGCGCTGCAATGTTTCAGTCACTTGTGCTTCCGTAACTACGCCATGTAACAACCAGTTAGCAATGTGTTGACTTGAAATACGTAAGGTAGCGCGGTCTTCCATTAAGCCTACGTTATGTATGTCAGGGACTTTAGAACAACCCACACCTTGATCAATCCAGCGAACGACATAACCCAATATGCCTTGTGCATTGTTATCTAATTCTTGTTGAATATCTGCAGCGGACCAATTTGGTTTATCTGCAACCGGAACTTGCAACAAGCCATTCAAGAGTTTATCGATCTCAGCAGGTGCATCTACTTTGGCTAATTCTTTTTGTATGTCAAAAACTTTAACTTGATGATAATGCAGTGCATGTAAGGTAGCTGCGGTTGGTGAAGGTACCCATGCTGTATTGGCACCAGATTTAGGATGACCAATTTTTTGTTCTAGCATCGCTGCCATCATATCCGGCATAGCCCACATACCTTTACCAATTTGCGCACGACCACTCAGACCACAAGAGAGTCCAACTAATACATTGCTACGCTCATAAGAAGTGAGCCAAGTGCTCGTTTTCATATCACCTTTGCGCAACATAGCGCCGGCATGCATGCCAGTGTGCATTTCATCGCCAGTACGATCTAAGAAGCCAGTGTTAATGAAAGCAACACGTGCGCGCGCTTCATTGATACAAGCTTTTAAGTTGGTGCTAGTGCGACGCTCTTCATCCATGATACCTAGCTTCACAGTGTTAGCTGGTAAGCCAAGTAGATTCTCAACGCGCGTAAATAATTCACAAGCAAAAGCGACTTCAGCAGGGCCATGCATTTTTGGTTTGACGATGTAGACCGAGCCCGTACGTGAATTACCTAACTTTTGTTCTTTGCTACGTCTTAAGTCATGTAAAGCAATCGTCACTGTGACAACGGCATCCAGTATGCCTTCTGGAATCTCACGACCATCTTCTAACAGAATGGCTGGATTCGTCATGAGATGACCTACATTGCGTAAGAAGAGTAAGGAGCGTCCGTGTAAAGTCACGGTGCCATCTTTTGCACCTTCTGCGCCATGAGCAGCAGTGTATTGACGATCTGCGTTTAAGGTGCGGTCAAAACTTTTACCACCTTTGCTCACTTTTTCAACCAGCGTGCCTTTTAAAATACCTAGCCAGTTTTTATATCCTACGACTTTGTCATCAGCATCGACTGCAGCGATAGAATCTTCTAAGTCTAAGATGGTAGACAAAGCTGATTCAATCACGAGATCAGCAATACCCGCTGCATCGGTTTTGCCGATGAGATGATTGCGATCAATTTGAATATCAATGTGCAGACCATTATTTTTCAAGAGCACAGAAGTCGGATGATCCTCTGAACCTTGATAGCCTACAAATTTTGTCGTATCAGCTAACGAAGTGACACTACCGTCTTTGAGAGTGATAGCAAGTTTGCCATCTTTGATTGCATAGCTTGTTGCATCACTATGCGATCCTTTTGCTAAAGCAGCTGCTTGATCTAAAAATGCACGCGCATAAGCGATGACTTTAGCGCCACGTACGGGATTGTAAGCGCCTGCTCTTGTTGCGCCGTCAGCTTCAGAAATAGCATCTGTACCGTATAGCGCGTCATACAGAGAACCCCAACGTGCATTCGCTGCATTTAAAGCATAACGCGCATTCAAAATAGGAACGACTAATTGTGGACCAGCTTGTAAAGCTAACTCAGCATCAACATTAGTCGTGGTAGTAGCAACGTCTTTAGGTTGGGGAACCAGATAGCCTATGCTGGTTAAAAATGTTCTGTATGCAGGTATATCTGTTACTGGGCCAGGATGCGCACTATGCCATTTATCTAATTCTGTTTGTAAGCGATCACGCTCAGCAAGTAAGGCTGCATTTTTAGGGGCGAGGTCATGAACAATCGCATCAAAGCCTTTCCAAAATGCCGAGCTATCTACGCCTGTACCTGGCAAAACTTCTTGATCGATGAATTGTTGAAGAACAGTGGCGACTTGAAGTCGGTTAACTTGCGTGCGTTGTGTCATACAGTAAACCTCAATAAGATAATGTAAAAATTAAAATAGATGTGATGCAATGAAGAGTAAAAATAATTAGTTATTGATTAAAGTTGGTTGCGCTATGGATTTTTCAACATAGCTTAATAAGTCTTTGAGTGTTCTTCCTTCGGCATCGGGTTTGACGCCTAATTCTTCTATAGGTGCTGCGGCACGATTCACCCAGAAGGTGGTGTAACCAAACCATGTGGCACCACACACATCCCATGCATTACTAGAGACGAAGAGAATTTTTTTTGCGGGCAGACTAAACATGTCGGGCCCTAGTTGATAAGCCTCGGGCGCAGTTTTATATTTTTTTACACTGTCTACAGATAACAAGTGACTGAAGATGCCTTGCATACCAGCTGCTTTCACAGCAGATTCCAACATCTGTGGATTACCATTCGAGAGAATGGCAAGTTTCAAATCCATTTTGTGTAATTGTTTGAGGACATCCAGATTTTCTGGGAAGGCTTGCAGTTTTGCGTATTGCCCCATCAATGCATTTTGCGAATCGAAATCAAGATGGAGGCCTAATTTATTGCAGCTAAAAATAAGTGCATCTTGGGTCACTTCCCAAAACGGCTTGTACATAGCGCACATGGTTCTAAGGCGGGTGTACTCAATTTGTTTATCGCGCCATAGCGTAGCTAAAGCTTCACCTTTGTTGGGGAAGAGTTTTTCAGTGAGCGCGCCTATGGAATACACATCGAACAATGTGCCGTAAGCGTCAAAAGCGATAGCCTGAAATGTCATGATGTTGGTTGTGAGCGGAATTAGCCGTATTCTTTTGATGAGTGTGGATGATAATAGAAGTTTAAGTGAGTAAATGTCGCATTTTTGTGAATAGATCTGTGCGTTTTAGTAAAAGATGAAGCATTTATTCCCTGTTTTTTTTAGATGAGCACTGCGTAATGTGGGATTAAGCAGAGAAAAATTAAAAAAATGAAAACAAAACTTATTTGTGCTTTAGGTTGCTGTGTTTTGCTGAGCATGTCAGTAGCGTGGTCTGGAGAGACTAGGGCGCGCTGTAGCGTTGAATATGGCGGGAAAACTGTGCATGTGGATGTACAACCTACAAGCGATGTGTATGCGATGACGACTTCCGATGCCCTATCGCCATTTCGATTCTCAGCGCAGTATTTAGCTGAGCGTGGAAAATTGAAAACCTATGTCTATCATGATGCCAAGAGTCGTTATGTATTGATCCATGCTGCTGAATACACACTCACGGAAGATAACTGTAAACAGCATCAATCCGGTTTTGGTCTAAATAAAATTTATTCGGCACGCTTAGAAAAAGAATTGTTCCTGCAATGCTTGGCATTGTGTGATCAATAAAATTTTGATGATATTTTTTTAATCAGATCTTTATAGCGCTATGTTGAAAATATTTTTTTCCGCCTTACTACTCATACTAAGTCAGATTGTTCATGCTGAAGCAGCAGATATTACGATGTTATTTGTTGGTGATGTGATGTTAGCTGAACGGCCAGGGCAACTCATTGCTCAGGGCAAAGACCCTTTTAAACATGTGCAAGCAATTTTTCGTGCAGCTGATATACGGATAGGTAATCTTGAATGTGCGGTGAGTCAAAAGGGACAATCTGAAGATAAGACTTACACATTTCGTGCGCATCCGCGTGTTATCACAACGCTTAAAAAATACTTTGATGCAGTATCAGTTGCAAATAATCATGCTGGGGATTTTGGTCCCGTGGCCTTTGAAGATATGTTGCAACAGTTAGAGAAAAAACAGCTCGCTTATTTTGGTGGCGGGCGAACGCTACGTACTGCACATGAACCATTTCTTATTACGGTTAAAGGTAAGAAGATTGCTGTCTTAGGTTACGACGGTTTTTTCCCTAGAAGTTTTGAGGCCTTGGAAGATAGAGCCGGTGTGGCTTGGTTGGATGCAGATTTTATCGCCGCTGATATAAAACGTGCGCGTGAAGTGCATCATGCAGATTGGGTGATCGTCGTTCCACACTGGGGCTGGGAATATGAGAAATTCGCTTCATCACAACAGCAATCATTGGCGCATTGGATGATAGATAGCGGAGCAGATGCAGTCATAGGCGGTCATCCTCACGTTACTCAAAATAGTGAGATCTATAAAAATAAACCTATTCTTTATAGTTTGGGAAATTTCGTCTTCAATGGATTTCATGACAAAGAAACGACGACTGGCTGGATAGCATTGTTAACGTTGACTGCCAATGCAGAAGTAAAATGGAAAACAATTGCAGTGCGTTTAGATAAAAATGGTGTGCCGCATGTCATACCAGATTAATTTGTGATTTTGCCTATTTGTGAGGGCACTGGATCAGTTAAGTTTTCATTGCAGCGGGTGCTGTGATTGACAAGCACATAAGAGCGATTTATCTTGCGTCTACTTGTTTTGATTACGTTGATTATATTTTACGGAGTGAATTACTTTGCCACAGTTCGCAGCGAATTTGAGTTTGATGTTTAACGAGCATGAATTTTTGCAGCGTTTTTCTGCTGCAGCTGATGCCGGTTTTAAAGCGGTTGAGTTTTTATTCCCCTATGAATATTCAGAGCAAAAATTATCGAGTTTGCTGATGCGCTATCAGTTGGAGAATGTTTTATTTAATTTCCCTCCTGGTGATTGGGCAGCAGGAGAGCGTGGGCTAGCAGCACTACCAGGGCGAGAAGAAGAATTTAAACAAAGCATAGCGCTGGGCTTGAAGTATGCCTTTGCTTTAGGAACGAGACGCTTACATATGATGGCGGGTGTGATACCGCAGGGCGCAGATTTACAGCAATGCGAAGAAGTGTATGTTTCTAACTTACAGTATGCAGCTAAACAGCTCGCTAGCTATGGCATCACTTTACTAATAGAGCCGATTAATCAACGCGACATGCCAGGTTATTTTTTAAGTACACAAGAGCAAGCGCATAATTTACGTAAGAAATCCGGTGAGCCTAATGTGAAAGTGCAAATGGATTTTTATCATGCGCAAATCACAGAAGGCGATTTAGTCACAACGCTACGTCAGCACATCAATGAAATAGGTCACATTCAAATTGCCGGTGTGCCGGAAAGACATGAGCCTGTAGATTGTGAGCTGAACTATCCTTATTTATTTAAATTGTTGGATGAATTGGGTTATGGTGGATGGATAGGCTGTGAATATCGTCCACGAGCTGGAACAGTCGAGGGTTTGGGCTGGTTGTTTGGAGAACAAGCCATAGTCTAAGCAAGAGAATCAACGCTACAAGCGAGCTGAAATTATAAATTTAGCAAGTATATAGCGGAAGTTTTTTCCTCACACTCCTAATTAAGGAGTAAATGTTGGCAGCGAAAAGTCGATACACTACAAGATGGAATAGACGTATCGCTTTTAAATATCAATAAGATATCAATCTAGTCTGAGCATGCGTCATAATTCGGATTAATTGTAATTACTACAGGTGCTAAGCATCCTATGGCAGAAGCAGAAGAAGAAAAAAAAGACGAACAGGCAGCGGCGCCCGCCGAAGGCGAAGCTGCGGCTGCGCCACCGGCTGACCCTGCTGCGGCTGAAGATACCCGCGTAGCGCCCAAGATCTATAAAAAAGTTTTAGATGATGGTCATGCAGGTGCACATGGTGGTGCCTGGAAAATTGCGTTGGCCGACATGATGACGGCGATGATGGCGTTCTTCTTGTTGATGTGGTTATTGGGTGCTACACCTGAAGAACAGCGTCAAGGTATTGCTGAATATTTTCAGCCATCAGATCAGAAAACATCCTCTGCCGGTGAATTAGCTGGTTCCAACGGTATGTTTGGTGGTCGTTCAATTATTGATCCCGAATCTATTCCTGATGATCCACAACAAAGCTCAATGATGGAGCGTGTCACGCCACGTACCGAAGCTGGACCGGATGAGAATCAAGGTTCATCTCCTAACGACAAAACACAAGAAAGCAAGAATCAAAAAAATCTCACTGAAGAACAAAAGCGTGAGATTGCTGCGCAAGCAGAAAAAGAAAAAGTCGATATGTTAGAAAAAGAAGTGCAAGAGCGCATGACGCAAAATGCACAACTAAGTGAACTTAAAAGTCAGGTTAATTTCATACGTCAAAAAGATGGGCTACGTATAGAAATTATCGACAAAGCGAATTTCTCCATGTTTGGTAGTGGTGGAGCTGGTATGAATGCACGTGCACAAGCACTGATTCGTGAAGTTGGTAAGAGCGTTGCGACCATGCCAAATAAATTATCTGTGAAAGGACATACAGACAGTATTCCATTTACAGATGGTAGTAATCGCAGTAACTGGTCACTGTCACTCGAGCGTGCTGAAGCAACTAGAAAAATTTTAGAGCAAAGCGGTATACCTGCCTCGCGTTTTGCACGTATAGAAGGTTTGGCAGATAAGGTGCCTTACAATGCGGGCGATCCTTTAGATCCACGTAATCGACGTATGAGTATTACGGTGTTGTATAACGATCCACCACCAGCATCACCTGCTGCACCATCAACACCCTAGTTGATGCTTCAATTTTTATGGGCGATGAGGATGGTTTTTAATCATCGCCACATAAATCACTGCACCTGCTAGTAAACTCACTGCAGCTAAATCAAGTGCCCAGTTAAATCCCTGTTGATGATTTGCAGCTTTACTGAGTAAGTATGCAGCTACGGGTGGACCTGCAATCTGACAAGCTCCAAAAGAAGCTGTCAATAAACCTATCATGCTTGCTGCTGATTGAGGATGTAAATTCCTACCTATCTGCATCACAAAAAAAGTAATCGCAGTAAATGGCAGTCCAACTAAGATACTACCCATTGCAAAACCAAACAGGGTAGGACTCCAATTACTCATCACGACACCAAGTGCTTGCATCACATAACAGACGATTAATAACTGTCGTTGATCTATGCGCGATGGAATACGACTCGATAAAATCGCACCAGTAGCTACGCCTATCCCGAGTATGGGCCAAAATAAATCAGGCCATATTGAGCCAGGTAATGCTGCACGCGCTATGACAGGTAAGAAGGTTGCTGTGATGATGTAACCAAATCCTGCTAATCCATACGCAGCCGTTAAGGCAATTTTTTCGCTGTTGGTACCACCAGTAAGAATAATGCTTGCTTGTTGGTGGGTGATTTCTGGACTGGTTTCATCATCTTGAAACACGCGCCATACAATTGCAGTTGCGATAGCAGCTAATAGTCCAAATGCACACCAACCTTGAGCAGCATGATAGTCATACGCCACCATAACGCTAGCAAATAAACCGCTGATGGTGATACCAACACCTGGCCCTGCATAAATAATACCGCCTGTCGTTGAAGCATTGCGCTGTGCGAGATGAGCAAGACACCAACTAGAGGTATACACAAATCCAACCGCAGTCATGCTGCCCGTAATAAAGCGAAAATAAGTCCAGCTCACTGGACTATCTAAAGCCATCAACGCAGTCAGTGCAGCAATCGTGATCAGTGCAATTCTTACCATACGCGCACTAGATAGTGCGGGGTAGTGATAGCGTTTCCATATATGTGGTTGCAACATACACAGCACTGCACCCAATAGATAACCAAAATAATTGGCACTTGCTAACCAACTCGCCTCTTGTAGATTAAGGCGCGATTCATGCAACATCATAGGCATTAAAGGAGTGAATGCAAATCGTCCTAAGCCCATAACGACTGCAAGCGATAGCATGCCAGCTAGTGCTATGTGTAGTGCGCTACTTTGTTTAGATGATGGTGATGTGACAGGCATAGAGATGTGTAATTACTAAACAGTAGTGTTATGCAAGCTGCCTACCACATGAAAATAACCAAATAGAAGATCATGCATGTGAAGTCGTCATGTTATTCATGGTTGATCATCATGAATAACATGACTGCATTGCTAGTCAAGTCACTAGCGTGATGGATGCCTAGCGATGGAATTAATTCGGTGACTTAGAACTTTTTTTGCATTTGCCACTGATGATGTAAAGCTTTTTATCACCCTCTATGGCTAGCCATTGTTTGAATTCACCATTTTGTCTATCAATAGTGAAATATTCGCCTTGTATGCTCGTTCCGTAGCGCGAGAACATAGCAGGGCGACTGACGGTTAACATTGCACCATCAACTTTTAAGCTACCTTTTCTGTTGGTGGAGATTGCATATTCGCCTGTATACCAACCCGTACCTTCTTCGAAATCCACACCTGCAGGTAGCATCACTCTAGTGATTTCAGGTGGCTGTCCTAAACCATTCAAAGGACGCGCAACTTCTGAATCACAAATCACTTCATACACACCCTTATTGCTATAGGTAATGTCGTTTGAATTATTCAAGCCCAAATTGATCAGGCCACTCAATTGCGCTGCAAGAATGCTGAGCACACCAATAATAATGATAATGAAGAATATAAGTATTTTTTGCATGTTAGCTCTCCTTATACCTCATTATAACGAGCGTTTCCTATTTTGCAGCTTTTGTTCTATATGCATGAGCAATCCTCGGCTAGCATCCTCAATTAAATCCAGAACATGGTCAAAGCCAGCTGCGCCCCCGTAATAGGGATCGGGAACGACAGCAGCATCATGTTGGATACAAAACTCAGTCATGCGACGTAATTTATTCGCATGTTCTGGTGGGCAGAGTTGTTCAGTTAAAGCGAGATTGTCCCAATCCATGACGAGTAATAAATCAAATTTCTCAAAATCTTGTTCATGGATTTGACGGGCACGCAAGGTAGAAAGATCATAGCCTCGACGGGCAGCATGTTGTTGACTACGCTGGTCTGGTGGGCTACCAGGATGATAGTTATGCGTGCCAGCTGAATCTATGATGAGATGCTGCGCTAAGCCGGACTCTTGCGCCAATTGCCGGAAAACGCCTTCTGCAGTTGGGCTACGACAGATGTTGCCCATACAAATAAAAAGTAAGTGATAGGGAGTGTGAGCTTGAGTTGTCATTGCTAAATCGGCATGCAGCTTGTGATACTGCGCCGCTGTCATTATTCAGTTTATGATGCAGTCAATGACATCATACCGATCAATTTGAAAATATGTGGAGTAGTGTATGCAAGCCACTAAAACAATGAGTGAGACTGAGAATACAGCGGATGCCGTCAAGCGCGTTAAGGCGATATTGATAGGCTCGATAGGAAATCTCATTGAATGGTATGACGTGTATGCCTACTCGGCTTTTGCGCTTTATTTTGCGCCCTCATTTTTTCCTGCTGCCGATCCTGTTGCACAACAACTTTCTGCTGCTATTGTTTTTGCGGCTGCTTTCATAGTTCGGCCATTAGGTGGGATATTGTTTGGATGGTGTGCAGATCGTTATGGTCGACGCAAATCGCTCATGTTGTCTGTCATGTTGATGTGCTTTGGTTCATTACTAATCGCGGTCAGTCCAACTTATCAACAAATTGGTGTAGGTGCTACGCTGATTTTAATTACAGCGCGTTTATTGCAAGGCTTGAGTCAGGGTGGAGAGTATGGTGCAAGTGCGACTTATTTAGCAGAGATGGCGCATCCATCGCGTCGCGGTTTTTATTCTGGCGTGTGGTACACCACGTTGATTGGTGGTCAGTTAGCTGCAGTGTTATTACTTTTAATTTTACAAAAAGTTTTTTTATCAGCAGAAGAGCTGAAAGAATGGGGTTGGCGTATTCCCTTTATGATTGGCGCTGTGTTATCAGTCTACGCTTTATTCATGCGTAAAGAGTTACCAGAGACTGAGCATTACCAACAAGCGCGTCAAAAAAATCCATCGAGTGGATTATGGAAATCGTTGATACAACATCGTCGTGAATTATTGCTAGTCGTGGGAATGACGATAGGTGGGACCAGTGCGTTTTACACCTACACCACCTATATGCAAAAATTTTTAAAACTCTCAGTTGGATTAGATGAAGTACACGTCACGATGATAGTAGTAGGCTATTTAGTATTAGCTTTATTGATGCAGCCATTGTATGGCGCACTATCGGATAAAGTAGGACGTAAGCCTCTATTGATTTGGTTTGGCGTGATGGGAACAGTGTGCACGTATCCCTTGTTATCGACGCTCTCAGAAACGAAAAATCCATGGGTGGCTTTTGGATTGATTTCAGTCGCTTGGTTAATCGTTTCTGGCTATACCTCCATCACAGGCATTATTAAGGCAGAATTATTTCCTACTTCTATACGTGCATTGGGAGTGGGTGTGCCTTATGCGCTTACCGTTTCATTGTTTGGCGGAACAGTCGATTCAGTTGCACTCGGTTTTAAACAAGCAGGTCACGAACAATGGTTTTATTGGTATGCCACAGCGTGTATATTTATTTCATTACTTGTTTATTTAGGTATGCGAGACACGCTAACGCAATCACGCATGGAAAGTCATTATTAATGAATGCGTATTACAAAGTACAGTAGCCGTAGAGTATTTCTGTAGCTAATAAGAAGAAGGGTTTTTTATCTCCTTTTTCTTGTAACCTGACTTCTAAAAATTGAGTTTGTACACGACCACTAGGTTTGTTTGATACTACTTTATAAGATTGTAGTGCTGAGCCTTGATCAATTACCGTGACTTTCCAGCCTGCGTTACTGACAAATCGTCCCGCCATGATGCCCTGATCGCGCTGAACAATAAACTGTGCACCTACCGCAGTTTCATAGTAATTTTTTTTACCTGCTAAAGCTTCTAATTCTGCATTGGCTGTTAACTCACTCACACCAGTGATCGTGCAGGAGAGATCACTTCCGGCATGCGCAGGGATTGCTAGAATAGAGAGTAATAATGCATAAGCGTAGAAATTTTTCATTGCGCAATCCTGATGGAGTAAGACGGTTAAGCAAGTAAACGTTGCAGCCAATGGCCTATGTCATCTATTTCTTCTTCACACACTGAGTGCTGCATGAGATATTCATGCCATGCTATGTTGTAGCCTAGTTCTTTTAAAAAGTCGCGTGATTTTTCTGCGCGATCTATGGTGACCACACCATCACCTCTGCCATGTGCCATAAAAATAGGCGTGGCTTTATTTGCTGCATGATGTTCTGCGGCGACAGTGCTTTGTAGTGGCAAATAACCTGATAAACACATTAAACCCGCTAGTTTGTGAGTGGAGCGTAATCCTGTTTGCAGCGTCATGGCACAACCTTGCGAGAACCCAGCTAATATAATTTTTTCTGAGCGAATACCTCTATCGATTTCACGCTGTATCAAGGCTTCAATTTGTTGTTGTGATTTTCGTAAACCGACTTCATCTTCTTTACGCACTAAATCCATACCCAGAATGTCATACCAAGCAGGCATGACATAGCCGCCATTAATGGTGATAGGCATGCTGTCTGCATTAGGAAAAACAAAGCGTATGCCAGGACAGCCTGTTAAATTGAGTTCTCTCACGATAGGTACAAAATCTGAGCCATCTGCACCCAAGCCATGCATCCAGATCACCGCTGCAGTGGGATGTTCGTCGGTGGTGACTTCTATACATTCGAGTAAGGAGTGATCTGACATAAGAGAAGTAAGTAGAAATTAAAAAAATTGTTTTAGTTTTTGATTCGTATTGCTGATTTAGGCCGAAAGACTTTACATACAGCTTCATGCGTTTCTATGTAAGGTCCACCTATCAAATCTATGCAATAAGGCACGGCAGCGAAGATGCCTGAGACGAGTGATTTGCCTGATTCATCTTTTAACCCTTCTAGGGTTTCTTTAATGGATTTGGGCTGACCAGGTAAATTCATAATCAAAGCAGCGTGATCAGATGTTTCGCGTATGACGGCAACTTGTCGCGAGAGGATGGCAGTAGGAACAAATTTCAAACTAATCTGACGCATTTGTTCGCCAAAGCCGGGCATTTCACGTGTGCCCACTGCCAGCGTTGCTTCGGGTGTTACATCACGTCTTGCAGGGCCTGTGCCACCAGTCGTCAGTACGAGATCACAGCCTAGTTGATCAACTAATTCTATGATGGTTTTTTCAATGACTGGTTTTTCATCTGGAATTAAGCGTGTTTCCATTTGCCATGGGCTGCTTAAGGCTGCAGTAAACCAGTCACGCAATGCAGGTACACCCTGATCTTCATAGACACCACTGGAAGCACGATCTGAAATCGATACTAAGCCTATGATTAATTCATCAGGATGGGTTCTCGTCTTCTTCATGATCTGCAGATTCTTCTAAACGTTGAGCTTTTGCATCAGCCTGTAAGGATTTTAATAATTGATAAATTTCGCGATAGGCTTTGGGTGGTTTGTTTTCACTCACTTCTTTACGTGCGTTGCGAATCAGTGTGCGTAGATGTTGCACATCAACTTGAGGATGACGTGTAAGTAATAAAGTGAGGGCTTCATCATCTGCTAGGAGTTTATCGCGCTGACGTTCTAGTGCATGCAATGCAGCGGTTTCTGCTTTAGATGTACCTTTCCAACTATCGATAGTGGCTTGAATGACAGCGACTTCTTCTTCATTCAAGCTACGCATTTTTTTGCCTACATATTGCAATTGTCTGCGTCGACCTTCGTGATCTTTGATGAGCTGGCATTCTAGAATGGCATCGCGTACATCTTCAGGCATAGGAATGCGCTTGACGCGGTCACGTGCTTCTTCAACCAACTCGGCACCTAGTTTTTGTAGCGCAGTCATTTCGCGCTTGAGTTGTGATTTTGAGGGGCGATCGTATTGTTGCTCGAATTCGCTGGATTGGAACCCGACAGCGCCTCGATTTGGGTTAGGCATATTCCGTTGATCTCTCTGATTTTTCAAACGCCTGTATGATAACTCTTTTGACTCAATTACCCAGAAACGCCTCCATGAAACAAGCTATTTTTACCCATACTCAGGACCAGTTAAAAGAGATCGCCCGTGATGTCTTGCGTTTTGCGCAAGAAAAAGGCGCAAGTGATGCCGTTGTTGAGATTAGTGAAGGGGAAGGATTGTCTGTCACAGTGCGTAAGGCGCAGGTGGAGACGATAGAGCAGAATAAAGATAAAGGAATAGGCGTTACTGTGTATTTAGGTCAGGGCAAAGCAATCCGACGAGGAAATGCGAGTACCTCAGATTTTTCTACACAATCCTTGCGAGATACAGTCGATGCGGCGTACAACATTGCGCGTTTTACCGCTGAAGATGATTGCGCTGGTTTGCCAGACGAAGAATTCTTAGAGACACATCCACAAGATTTACAGCTTTGTTACCCTTGGACAGTGTCAGCTGAAAAAGCGGTTGAGATCGCTAAAAAAATTGAGGCTGCTGCGTTTGCAGTGGATAAACGGATTACAAATAGTGAAGGTGCGAATGTCCATACGCAGCAATCGCATTTTGTATTGGCTAACTCACGTGGATTCATGGGTGGTTATCCTTATTCTAGGCACTCCTTATCTGTATCGCCGATTGCAGGTAAGGGTAGCAATATGCAGCGCGATGATTGGTATTCCTCTGAACGCAATTCACAGCATTTAGCTAAACCAGAGGCTATCGGTCGTTACGCTGCAGAACGTGCATTGTCGCGCTTGCATGCGCGCAAACTCGATACACGGAAATGTCCGGTTTTGTTTGAAGCACCGATAGCAGCAGGTTTATTAGGTGCGTTTGTACAAGCTGTTTCTGGTGGTGCTTTATATAGAAAATCAAGCTTCTTACTGGATTCACTCGGTACGGAAGTATTTGGATCAGATATACAAATTGTGGAAGATCCTCATTTGCTAGGTGGAGTTGGTTCTGCTCCTTTTGATGAAGAGGGAGTGAAAACGTATCGTAGAGAAGTAGTCAAAGATGGTGTAGTGCAAGGCTATTTCTTATCGACTTACTCTGCACGTAAGTTGGGAATGAAAACCACTGGTAATGCAGGTGGTTCACATAATTTACAGATCACGTCTGTGAACACTAAACCTAGTGATAATTTCAAAGCAATGCTAAAGAAATTAGATACAGGTTTACTGGTTACCGAATTAATGGGTCAAGGAGTGAATTATGTAACAGGCGATTATTCACGTGGAGCTTCAGGTTATTGGGTTGAGCGCGGCATCATTCAATATCCAGTAGAAGAAATTACGATTGCTGGCAACATGAAAGAGATGTTGAAAGATATCGTTGCGATTGGTTCAGATACGCTAATCCGAGGTACCAAAAAAACTGGCTCTATTTTGATAGGGAATATGACTATCGCGGGGTCATAAAGTTTTTGTGAGCGTGTTTTAACATTGAATTAAATTGATTCATCGACATAGGGCTCTGCAAATAAAGTGCAGAGCCCTATTTTTTTATGAATCATTATGATTGCTCAATTGAGACAGCACAAAGAAACCATTCAACAATTTTTTAAATGTTCTTCATGTTTAGCTTACTTATGCTCATCTAATTAGGTGTAGTTGAGTATTGTTGAAGAAAACGATGTGCCTCTACCACATTCGTTTTCTCTGGTTAAGAAACTCGATAAATAAAAGAAATTTTGCTTTCTTAAACAGTCATCTTTCTCATACTGCACATAAACAACAAAGCACTGTGCCCTATCAATCTGGTATTGCTGTGAACTGAATACCCCTCCTAGAATTGCAATTGTTTTAACAATAAAAATTTTGATGCTGTTTGATTTATCTATTGCATCAATCACATTGCTAAAACATTTCGCTTATAGGAGACAAGTACATGGAACGTCGTTCGTTTATTAAAAAGGCAGCTGCTGGTGTCGCAGTTGGCGCACTCGCTGCTCCCGCAATTGCTCAGGTTAATCCAACCATACACTGGAGGCTAGCCTCTAGTTTTCCTAAATCACTCGATACGATTTTTGGAGTGACAGAAATTTTTTCTAAACGTGTTGCTCAACTCACAGATGGAAAATTTCAGATTCGTTGCTTTCCAGGTGGTGAGATCGTACCTGCCTTACAAGTTATGGATGCGGTACAAGCTGGAACAGTAGAAATGGGTCACAGTGCTTCTTACTATTATTTTGGTAAAGATCCTACTTTCGCGTTTGATTGTGCTGTGCCTTTTGGTTTAACAGCGCGTCAACAAACGGCGTGGTTTGATCAAGGTGGCGGTAGAGAGTTATTACGTGATTTTTTTCAGGATTACGGCATTCTTAATTTTTTGGGCGGTAATACGGGTTCGCAAATGGGAGGTTGGTTCCGCAAGGAAGTGCATACACCGGATGATTTGTCGGGTTTGAAAATGCGTGTTGGTGGCTTTGCAGGACGAGTCATGCAGCGTTTAGGTGTCGTACCTCAGCAAATTGCAGGTGGTGATATTTATCCTGCACTAGAAAAAGGAACGATTGATGCAGCTGAATGGATAGGTCCCTATGACGATGAAAAATTAGGCTTTAATAAAGTTGCACCTTACTACTACACACCTGGATGGTGGGAAGCAGGCGCACAGCTTTCTTTCTATGTAGGTATTAAAGAATGGGAAAAACTCCCCAAGCTTTATCAACATGCTTTAGAAGCTGCAACCTATGAAGCGCATCTCACGATGCAGGCTATGTATGACGCACGCAATCCTCAAGCGCTAGCACGTTTACTGAAGAACGGAGCAAAGATGCGTAGTTACTCTAAATCTATTATGGATGCATGTCATAAATCTGCGATTGAAGTGATGAATGAAGAAGCAAGTAAAAATGCAAAGTTTAAAAAAATTATGGAACCATGGCGACGTTTCCGTCAAGATCAAAATCAATGGTACTCAGTTGCAGAGGCACCAATACAAAATTATTTGATCAGCCGTAAATAAACAGCAATTAGGCTTATTAAATTCAGCTGAAGTTAGCTGATAATCATGAAAACAGGAGAACTTTGTTCTCCTGTTTTTTTATTGGTGTGCAAATTTTGATTTAATTTCTCCTTGATTAATGCTGGTAATTTTTGTGAGGTGATATGGATAGATTTACGCAGTCATGGTTAGCGCGCACTGCCTTTTGGTTAGTGCCTAAAGAATATGAGTCCACAATAAAAGAAAATAGTCAGCAACATATACAAGAAACATTGCAGCATCATGAGTTTTCAAATTTGATGGATTTTTTGCAAAAACAAATGGAAACCAATCCGGATGGTGTAGCGAATATTACGATTGCGGCAGGTCCCGTGTGTCGCGAGTTAACAGAAGATCAAAAAGGTGTCTGGTCACAAATTACGCAATCAATTAATCAGCAGTTCAAAGATGCAGGCATAGCAATACGATTTGATTTACAAGCTAACGAAATAAATGCAACAAAAAATGCATCAAGTTATCCACCACACTCTATATTGTTAGAGCATTGTCAGAATAGCCATCCTACTCAACATCGCGATGAGAGTAGTCATCATATTTTTGATTTACCTACTCAACTATCTAGTGAAGAAGGATCGCGTGAACTCGCAATCTATTTAAGAACATATTTACATACCTATCACAATGATACGACGGTGTTAGAGCAATTAAGAAATCCACTAAATACTTACACTAATTTGCATCCAGATGTACGTGAATCCATGTGTAATCCTATAGCCCATGGTCTGGACACGACTTCAATATTGCCCACAAAACAGCAATGTATAGAGTATGGATTTATAGAGCGCGCATTTATTTTTGGTGATCGCTCAGAAAAATTAGGCTATTTTGATGAGGGCGCTATTAAATGTATTTTCCCTGATTCAGTAGATGGATACGAGTTATGTGTCAATCAAACTACTGAAGCGACCTACCAATGGATAGCGGAAAATTATAGTGACAAAGTGGCGAGTAGTTTTAGTGCGGCTTTTATTAAAGAGATCACGCAGCAAGTGCTAACGAATGCAGTGGCAAGGCTAGATTTATCAACAGAGCGACGTGATATCGCATTAGCATCTGTAAAAATTATTTCTTCATTATTGCAATGTAC
>CANGLD010000015.1 GCA_947454475.1 Oxalobacteraceae bacterium | reverse complement strand
TAGCCTAGCGACTCAATACTGCAGCATCCACAAAAACCATTATTCAAGTTCAGTGCTAAAGACAACGACAAAATGACACTGCTATCTACTCTTCTTCGCATCATTCTCTGGTTTTTCATTTCAATTTCCTTAGCGCTCACCGTATTTTTTACTGGGGTAGGTGTTTGGCAGCTAGTTGATCAAAAAGCTGTCATGGAATTAGTGGCGATTGATGAAATACCAGCAGCATCGAAATTGCCACAATTTTTTAATGCACTTGCTGTTAAAAATAAGTCAGCTCTTGGCTTTACTGCAGATGAACGCGTGCAACGTGCAGCAGAAAAAATCACCATTTGCATGAATCAAACCACGGAACGCATTGCAGCTTCGCGCGATCTTCCTAGCTTCATGATCATTCCTCAGGATGCCAGACATTGGCAGCAAGTGATGACCTTTTCTTCCGAGGGCAAATCAGAAAAATATTTAGGTAGTTCATCTGATTTTATTTGTGAAGCATTAAAAAATCCTAAGTCGGTAGAGTTGATCGATAAATTAGGCATAGAGCAGTTTGTGATCGAGTCTTTGCAGTATGTGCAAACCAGTTCTATTGAAGGAAATGGAAATTCCTCTGATTTATTGAGTACGATTAAATTAGAAATCACTCTCGTACTCAGCAAAATATTGATCAATCCTCTGATTGTATTAACCGTTGCAGCTGCCTCCTTATTAATACTCTTAGTGTTTTATTTGTTGCTACGTGTGACTGCTTTAAGCGGGAAAATGAAATTAGCCGATAGATCTAAGCGCTATGACTTGATTTCGAAAAAACAAAAACTAGCTGAGCCTAACTTAGAGCAACGTGCATTACCTAAAGAATCGGATTTAGAAGAGAAGGGGTTGTATGTGGCTGCAGCGGAAGTAAAAACTGACGTCAATCCTAAAGTAATACAACTCACTGTCGCGAATTCAACTGATGAACAGCGTGCAGCAAAAGCAAGCTTCACCTTTTATAACGCCGATGGCGTAGAGGTAGGAATACAAGATAGTGGAAAATTCTTGGTGCCTGCTAAAGGTGTGGTGACAGTACGAACTGAAGTTCCAGAAAACGATGGAACATGGGTGAAATGGCGTAGCGAAATTATGCCTCTATGATGCACCACACGACTAATTATCTACGTTTCGAATTCAAACTATGACAACAGAAAATAAACAATTTTCATTAGAGGCTTTCGAAAGCGCCGCCTATTCCCGTCGACATGAAGAAGCAGCGCAGAGTTTGGTGGTGCTACTTGATTCACTCAATCGCAATTATGGTTCGTTGAGAGAGCAGTTCTCTGCAAAAATTTCTGCCTTAATGGATAGTGCTGAACTCGATACGCATATTTTGACGCGTATTACTGCTGCGATTACTTGTCTATTTTCTGATCCTGAATTTCATTTGTCCGATCAAGGCTATGGTCACATGATTTCTTGGCAGCGCTGGTTGTCTTCAATTTTTGCAGCTAGCCCATTCAGAAATACTGATCACATCATACGCTTGCTTAATTTAGAAGGCCTAGCATCTGACCAACTTAAGTTAGATGATAGATCACTGTTGAAGTTCTGCATGTTGTATTCACCTGAATCAGAAATCCCTATCGATTTAAATGCAATGTGGGAGTACAACAAGCAATTGACTGCTTGCTTGGCCTTCGTTCTTATGTCGCCCCGATTTTTAGCGACACCTGCAGCACATGGTAAACGCGAAGTGATATTGAAATGGCTACCACCTCGCTTAGATGAAGTCAGTGATTTAAGTTTTCTGCCTATAGGGATTTTGCATGATGTCTATATGCATTGCAGCTATGCAGACTTACCAGGGCGGCACGACATTAAAGCGCCGATTAATCGACTGATAAGAAAAAAATTAGCGCAGTTAAATATTACCGATCTTGATGTCAATGATGGGCCACGTAAGTTAGTCAACAACAAACCTGTCATGATGGTTGTGCTGGAATGGTTCTCTGCTGAGCATTCAATTTATCGTACGCATTCTTTGTCTTTGGAAGGCGCTCGTGAGAAGTTTCATTTAATTGGCGTAGGGGATCCCACAACAGTTGATGCAACCGGTCGTGCTGTGTTTGATGAATTCATAGAAATTCAAGCCGGTGATGCCATAGGTGGTGCTGCAAAAGTCAGAGAAGCAGCAATGACGCATTTGCCTTCTGTTTTATATTTACCTAGCGTAGGCATGTTTCCACTCACGCTGTTTGTCACCAATTTACGTGTCGCACCTATTCAATTAGTGGCACTTGGTCATCCAGCTACAACGCGTTCCGAGTTTGTGGATTTTGTTGTGGTTGAAGAAGACTATGTAGGTGATCCTGCATGTTTTTCTGAGAAATTACTCATGCTGCCTAAGAACGGTATGCCGTATCGACCCTCCGCAGCTTTCAAAGAAACCAATCCAGTTATACGTGGAAAGCCAGAGCAGATATCAATAGCGATTGCTTCTTCGCTCATGAAATTGAACCCGACATTTTTGGCGGCTTGCAAAGCAATTTCTGATCGTGCATCACTTCCCATACAATTTCATTTCTTATTAGGTTTTGGTCAGGGCTTTGTTTTTATGCAGGCTAAAAACCTGATTAAATTATATTTACCTGATGCTGTGATCTATCCCCATCAGCCTTATGCAGAATACATGGGAATTATTTCGCGTTGCGATATGTATATCAATCCTTTCCCTTTCGGGAATACCAACGGCATCATTGATATGACACATCATGGTTTAGTCGGTGTTTGTAAAACCGGCCCTGAAGTATTTGAGCATATCGACGAAGGTTTATTTAAGCGTATGGGTTTGCCGGATAATCTGATTGCTAAAACAGTGGATGAGTATGTGGCTGCAGCTGTTGAGCTGGCTGAAAATCATGCCACCCGCATAGGCTTGCGTAGTCAATTAATCAAGACACAGGCATTGAATAAAATATTTAAAGGTGATGCAAAAGCTTATGGCAAGCAATTGAGTTTGTTAATCAAAGGTTCACCTAAAGCTGCCGATAAAACAAAAAATAAAACATCATCCAAAACACCATCGCAGTCAGAATGATTCAGCATGAATGAGCTGACCGCATTGACTGCTGAACAACTGCTAGATTGTTATGCTAGCGGTGCGCTTTCTCCAGTCGATGTAACGCGAGCGGTCTTAGCAAGAATAGCGGCATTAAATAACAGCCTGCATGCGTTTTGTTTAGTCGATGAAGCTGCGGCTCTACACAGCGCGCAGTTAAGTGAACAACGGTGGCTCAACCATCAACGCAATCACACGCCTGTTGGTGCTTTAGAAGGCGTGCCTGTCTCTATCAAAGATTTAATATTAACGAAGGGCTGGCCTACATTGCGCGGTAGTGCTGCCATCGATCCCCATCAAGACTGGGAAGTGGATGCACCTGTCACGCAGCGACTACGCGAAGCAGGGGCGGTCTTGCTAGGTAAAACCAACACTCCAGAGTTCGGTTGTAAGGGGGTGACTAACTCACCCCTCAATGGTGTCACACGTAATCCATGGAACCTGAATCGCACCGCAGGCGGATCTTCAGGCGGTGCTGCCGCTGCTGTTGCTGCTGGTATGGGGCCTTGTGCAATAGGTACAGATGGAGCCGGTAGTGTGCGTATACCTGCAGCATTTTGTGGCAACGTAGGGTTTAAACCTAGTTTTGGTAGAGTGCCAGCCTATCCTTTATCACCCTTTGGTTCCGTCGCTCATTTGGGTCCACATACTAAGAGTGTAGTGGATGCCGCATTAATGATGAATGTCATGTCATTACCTGATGCGCGTGATTGGACTTCACTACCGTATGTGCCTATTAATTATTTATCAAACTTAAACGAAGGCATAAAAGGATTGCGCATTGCGTATTCACCTAGCTTGGGATACGCCCGAGTACATCCCGAAGTTGCTGCTGCTGTAAGTAAAGCTGTTAAAACGCTGGCTGATGCGGGAGCGCATGTAGAAGAATGTGATCTTGGTTTTGAAGATCCTCTCGACATCATCACGGGGCTATGGTTTGCAGGAGCTTGGCAGATCTGGTCTACGCTTAGTGAACAACAGCAGGCACTTACCGATCCAGATTTTCGTGCGCAAGCTGAATTAGGTGCACGATTGAGTGTGCATGATATCCACCAATTAAATCAACGCAGAGGGCAGTTGGGTTCTCATATGCGTCAATTCATGCAACGCTATGATGTAATCGCGACACCAAGTGTTGCAGTGCCAGCGTTCGATGCTATGCCAGCAGGACATGAAGTCATGAATGCAGAAACCATGCTGGGTTGGACACCATTCACTTATCCTTTTAATTTGACACAACAGCCGGCAATTACCGTTCCTTGTGGATTAACCAAGGATGGTTTACCAATTGGATTACAACTCGTAGGCCCTATGTTTGGAGATGCTCTCGTACTTCGTGCGGCCAGAGCTTTTGAGGAACGACATCCTGTGCTCCGGCCGCTATGCTAACTTGATTCGTAAGCAGAAATTAATTTGGTTAAAAAGACTGATTAAACTAAATCATCGACACTACTCGATGACTTAGCATCATTTGCTACAAAAATTTCAGGGAAAATTTGTATAGAACCTAAACTAAGATTGTTTTCAAGAGCTTCCTTAATTTTTTCTGCTTCTATTTTTCCGATAGCATTTCCTTCAAGATAAATTTTCTTTAATGATGTATTTCTAGATAATCCATCAGCGATAGCAAGCAAGCCAATCGAGTCAATACCATTATTAGAAAGATTAAGCGTTTCTATAGTCGTATTCTTGGCTAAGGATTGCGCAATTGTTGTTGCGCCTATATCGCCTAAATAGTTATCACTAAGATTGAGTGTTTTTATCGATGTATTTTCATCGAGTATAAGTGTCATATAATTTTTCTCTGAAATACGATTATTGGATATGTCAAGTTCCTCTAACGTTGTATTTTTAGATAAGCCTGAGATTATTTCAGATGCGCCATCTAAAGCGATAGAGTTGCCAGCAAGATTGAGAGCCTTTAAAGATTTATTGGAGGTTAATGCAATTGTAAAATAACCAAATCCATGTTCACCGATTTTGTTAGTGGAAATATCAAGTGATTCTAATGTCGTATTAATTTCTAATGCTTCTGATATTGCTTGTGCACCTGCTATACCCAAATTGATGTTAGCAAGATTCAGGAACACTAAAGTGGTATTTATTTTTAATGCCGATGCTATGTATCCTATTCCCTCATCACTGATGAGAGTGTTGCAAAAGCTAAGTGATTTTAAAGATGTGTTTTTAGCTAATGCTTCCGAAAATTTCTCTAAATCTGCATCAGCAATCTTATCAAGAAAAATTGCTAGATCAGTTACTTTATTTTTTTCTAGTGATTTTACTTCATCATCTAATGGGAAAATTGGACTAGAATATTCTGTAAAATTACAATGCTTGATTCCTTTGGCATCCATGATATATATATAAAAAAGTTAAAAAAGAATAGGAACGTACCAGTGACATAAGTTCCTTGCAAGGTATGTCTTCTATCAAAATTTATTAAAAAGGAAGCATGAATTTACTAAGAAATATTTGTATACATTTATACAGAAGATTGCATTTTATAAATTTAATTACGCATTATTAAATTATTCAACTTTCTACTCGTAGATCACCTAGTAGAAATTGTGTAAAGGTGTTTTACACTAAGTCACCGATTCTACGTAATGTCGCTGCATCGAACTCAGTTGTTACTAATTGCTGTGCAATCAGTTCGGCAATTTCAGTTGGGAGTGATGTTGGTGATAATTCAGATAATTTTTGTAATAAAGGTGTAGCTTTTTTTAGAAGTAGTTCTCTATCTTTATTTCTATTGCAAATTTTTCGAATATCTAAATATGCCGTAAAGAGTGTATCGCCATGATCAATGTCGACCAGATCTTCATCCGTTTCACTATCTTCATTACTATCTAAATAATCTTCCATATTAAACATATCGATATCAAACCCATTTACGCTGAGTTTGATTTTAGTTAGCGTAGTATTATTTTTTAATCCTAATCGTAGTGAATTAAAGCCGTTAAGTTCAATTTTATTTGAAGATAAATCAATTATATTGAGGCCCGTATTTTCTCTTAATGCTAAAGCTATATGTGTTGCACCTATATCACCTATTCGATTCCCACCTAAATCGAGTTCCGATATAGATGTATTTACTTTTAAAAAATCAACTATGTTTACTACGCCATCGTCATCAATAAAGTTATTGCAAAGTACAAGTTTTTTTAATGTCGAATTCATTTTCAAGCTTGCTGCAATATTTTTTATACCATCTGAATCGATGGTATTCCCTGAAAGATTAAGCTTGATTAGAGTGGTGTTAATTTTTAATGCATCAGCAATAGCATTAGCGCCTTGATAGTCAATGCGGTTATTGCTTAGAATGAGTTCTGTTAGTGAGCTATTTCTTTTAATTACATCAGCAATCGTAATAGCGACATCATTTCTTATATTGTTATTTGTTAAATCTAGTATTTTTAATGTCGTATTTATTTTGAGTGATTGAGCAATAGCTCGAAATCCAGTGTTATTGATTTTCGTATCTTCAAATACGAGTCTTGTCAGTGTCGTGTTATTTTCTAAAATTTTTGCTAAATCTAAAGCTGCTTCATTCCTGAAATTGGTTCTTTTGAAAATAAGATCGGTGAGGGCTGAATGATTAGATAAAAAATCAGCAATAATATTTGCTCCTTCTTCACTTATTCGACCCCACTTAAGATTAAGTATCGCTGTGTTATTCGTATAATTGTAGAGTTGAATTTTTATATATTTAAAAACAAGTCTATATTTTTCTATGAGTAGTTCCTCGTTTGTTAAATGAGTCAATAATGATCGAGTAGATGGGATTCTGTTCATAAGATTATTCAAAGGGAAAGAGTCTCAGCAACAAATGACTGTCTCAAGTTCCTTTATTGCGCACGATTGCTATCCATATGAAGCTATCTATTGATTCATATTGAGATCTGAGTGAATGTAGATATCTGCGCTAAAAAATTACCTCAATATAGGATAAAGTGCCAATGTATCTCAATTGCTTAAGAAAAAAGCGAATCTATAAGATTCGCTTTTTTCTTTGATGACCTAATAGCTTAGATTTATCTTTTACCCACTAAACTAAATCACCTATGCGTCGTAATGTCGCTGCATCGAACTCAGTTTTTACTAATTGCTGTGCAATCAGTTTGGTGATTTCAGCTGGGAGAGATGTTGGTGATAATTCAGATAATTTTTTCAATACTGGCGTAGCTTTTTTTAGAAGTACTTCTTTATCTTTGTTTCTTGCGCAAATAGATTGAATCACTGCATACTCGTTTTTAAAATCAATTTCATTTATATCAATACTTTCTTCCTGGTTTGAATCACTCTCATAATCTGAGTCAACTACAAAAAAAGTCCCTTGGCGTATCCACCCATCAGGCTCTGAATCATAATATTCTTCGTTCAAGGTTCGAACATAACTACAATTGAAATTGGTTAGTACAATATTATTTTGTAAAGCTTCAGAAATAATTTTTAAATCTTTGCTATCAATCGTCATACTGTCTAGGTCGAGTGATGTTAGGCATGAATTTTCTATAAGTGATTCAGCGATATTTTTAGCGTTATCATTGTGGAAGTTGTTAGATCTAATGTCTAAATTTAATAGTGCGTTATTTTTTTTCAAACTATTGAAAATAGCATTGATACCATTTTGATTAAAATGGTTGCATTGAAGACTAAGGGTTTCTAGAGTGTTGTTAGTTTCCAGAGCTTTTCCAATTAAGATAGCGCTTTGGTCATCAAGCAGATTTCCTGAGAGATCAAGTTTAATCAGAGTGGTATTGTTTTCTAATACCTTGAAAATAACATCTGCGTTATCAAGAAATTCTCCTGAAAGATCAAGTTCATTAAAATTTGGGTTTTTTTGTAAAATATCAGCGATCTGCTGAGCACATATATCGATCTCAATACCAGTTTTCATATTAAAATGTTTTTGCAAATTCAATACTAAATCTTTTATTTCCGATTGTGTTGATAATTCCTCTGTCTCAAAATGGTTCTGGTTTGATTGAGTTGTGGGTAACAATCTTAGATTATTAGGAATAGGGTTCATAGTAATATTTACAAAATAAATTTAAAAAAATTGGCCAATTTAAAAAAATAGTCAGCAAAAGAAATTATTTGTTCTTTTATTTTCTATAAAGTTCAGTTAATTTGCATTGGATGTGAATATTTCTTTTTATACTGCAATTAGCTTTTTATCATTTAGTTATTATGTAGATTGTCTGTAGCATAAAAAAAGAGCCCCTTAGGGCTCTTTATATTTTCTTGCTGTAGTACTACTCTGTTTAGCTATCAGACATCTTCTTCTGGTAGATGAGGTGGTACAGGTAGCGATAGATTCGCTTCTATATTGATAGCGCCATTTATTGGAGAGCTATTGAAGGTAGGTGTTGGCTTACCAGCTGCAACGGCTTTCAGTCTTTCATGCTCTTGCAATACTTTGTTTCCATAGCCTTGATCACTCGTCATATTGCCAGCGCCAACATACAGCTTTAATCCTGCTTCTACAGAACCGCCACGACGGTAGAGTGGCAATGCATCTCAATTGCTTAAGAAAAAAGCGGATCTTATAGATCCGCTTTTTTTTGATAATCTAATGGCTTAGATTTATCTTTTACCCACTAAACTAAATCACCTATGCGTCGTAATGTCGCTGCATCGAACTCAGTTGTTACTAATTGCTGTGCAATCAGTTCGGCAATTTCAGTTGGGAGTGATGTTGGTGATAATTCAGATAATTTTTTTAAAGCAGATGCAGCTCGTGATATGAGTAATTCTTTTTGCTGATTTCTCTTTGTAATATCCGATTGTATTCTTTCTAATTTTGAGTAATGCTCTGAATTTTCAAGATTCGATGGCAAAGAGGGTACGCATTGAAGATGAGTAAGTGTTGTATTGTCTTTGAGTTTGCCGAGAAATATTTCTAAACTATTCTCGCTAATAAAATCATAACAATATTTATATTTAGCTGTATTCTCAGTATTTTTTGTGGTTTCTGAGGAATTCTTTGCGCTGTGCTGGCCAAATATATTTCTTTTTGGATTAAAACTCTGTTGCTCTGTTTGATGATGTGAAGTGCTAGGAATTGGCTGAATATCTAATGTGCCAAAACAATTATCCCCAAGTTTCAGCGTATCTAGTGAAGAATTATTGACTAATGCTTTTGCTAGTATCTTTGCATCTTCTTCATCAATCTTGTTCGAATTAAGGTCAAGCTGGCGTAAAGTTGTATTACTTTGTAAAGATTCTGCAACTGCCTGTATGCCTAGCTTACCGATTTTAGTATTTTCAAGGCTCAGATTGGTAAGCGAGGTATTTTGGGCTAATGCTTCAGCTATTGCCTTTGTGCCAGTTTCCATAAGATCATTACAGCTAAAGTCTAGCGATTGCAGTGAAGTATTATTCTTTAATAATGTAGAGAATTCCTTCGTACTTAGCTCACTGATTCCGATATGCCTTAAATTGAGTATTTTTAGTGATGTATTATTAGCTAATGATGCTGTAATTGCCTGTAAGCCCTGGTCGCCAATATTGTTTGAAAAAAGATTAAGTTTTTCTATTGATGTATTGTTGATTAATGCCTTTGCTAATTCTTGTGCACCTGTTTCATCAATTATGCCAGTTAAGAATGCAATACTCTTTATTGAATTTTCATTTATTTTCTCGATTGCTTTTTCAACATATGAAAATCTGGGTTCTTCAGAATTTGAGTGGACGGGTATGATAGTTGGGAGGGCTATGCTAGTTGTGCGGGGTATGCTAGTTGTGCGGGGTATGCTAGTTGAGCGGGGTATGCTAGTTGAATACATAAGTTGAATTAAATTAAATTTAAAAAATAGTAGGAACAATTTTAGTTAGATAGTTCTTTCAGTATTTAAATCGTAATCATTTTTTTATTACTTTTGCATTAAGATAGTTAGTTCTTATGAATATAAAATTCAAAAAAAATTTATTAAGTAGCGGAGATTTGATCGATTAGTGGATTTTTTCACTCTGTTTTTTGAAGTATGAAAATCTTTGAGACGTAAAAAAAGAGCCCCTTAGGGCTCTTTATATTTTCTTGCTGTAGTACTACTCTGTTTAGCTATCAGACATCTTCTTCTGGTAGATGAGGTGGTACAGGTAGCGATAGATTCGCTTCTATATTGATAGCGCCATTTATTGGAGAGGTATTGAAGGTAGGTGTAGGCTTACCAGCTGCAACGGCTTTCAGTCTTTCATGCTCTTGCAATACTTTGTTTCCATAGCCTTGATCACTCGTCATATTGCCAGCGCCAACATACAGCTTTAATCCTGCTTCTACAGAACCGCCACGACGGATTAAGTCTTTGAGTATTTTTGCCCCAACCTGAATATTGGCAACCGGATTTAAGACCGCATCTAGACCGCCATGTGCATGGAATTTGTCGCCATTTGCTTTGGGGAGAACTTGCATCAATCCTTTTGCGCCCACTCTGCTTTCAGCGAGAGGATTGAAGCGTGATTCAATCGCCATCACTGCTAATACAAGTAGGGGATCAATTCTTTGTTCACTTGCTGCTTTATAGGCGACATCAACTAGCATTTCGCTGGCGTTATTGGCGATGTGATAGCGACGAGCTAACCACGATGCAACGCGCGCTTGTTGTTCCAATTGAGTTGAAGTGATGGATCTTGAACTTGTCTCAGCCACATTGCTAAACGTTAGTGATCCACTTGCTTCGTTAGATAAACCTAACATTTCATCGAAAGCTTTGATTTGAGGTTGCTGATCAATATCGTAGCCTTCTGAAAAAGGAGAAAGCACTTTCATGTGGTTGGCCAATTGTGGTTGGAAATAAACCAGCAACGAGGCTAATGCAGCCGCTAACACTAAGGCCATGAGGCTACCACTTGTTGTAGACAATAAGCCTATGCGACTTTGCGTACTGTTATAACTAGAGAGATCGATTCTGGCATGTCTGCCAGCACCAGAGAGCGCAATTACTCTTGATCGATTATTCATATTACCTCCTGAATCATCGCGGCCCTCAAAACGACTGAAAAATCAGCCTAGCTTCAATCCCTATCTAACTTCAAGCTTTGTTGTAAGTTAGATAAGTAGCTAATCAGACTTTGTCAGGCACTCTGAGATGAGGCCAAAAGCAAGCGTACTTATTGCTGCTTAAAATCACCGCGAAATAAAAAATCATTTGCCAATACAACTGAGTTAGCAAATGTCGGCGCTGCTTTGATGTCGACCTCTTAGGGTCGCAGAAGCAATCTTGTTGGAAGTAGATGCGACCACCGCGTTGAATTGCATTTAAGACGCGCGCACTACTTATTTGATGATGCTGTGGTTAACAGCTCCGAAATTTCGTTAGCTTAAAGATAACCACATCCCCTTAAATCTGTGCGGATTTTAGGTGGGTGAGTATATCGAGTCAATACTATAGAACATATTTTCTACTACTTTTAGTTATGACTTTTACGTTGCAGTGCAATAATTCCCCTGAAAATCAGGGACTTATAACAACTTATTACATTATGATTTTCTTGTCTGAAAAGCTTAAATCTGCATGAAATAGATTCAACTATGGGTTTTATTTTCAAATAAGTAATTTTATTAGGAGTGGTCGCAGTCTAGTCATACGCAGAATTTGTATTCCTAGCTTGGTCGTTATGAAGCAAATCAGCTAACTAAAATTAACTCGCTATAATGCGGCCACTATTGATAAGCGAGCATCATTAAATAGCGTTTGGCTTGTTGTCTACTATATATAGAGTGCGTGCGGTTTTACGTTATTTATAGATGCTCATTTCATCGCCCATGACGACTTATTTTTCTTGCAACATTTTACTTAGAGGCGCTTAAATAAAAAATGAATAGAGCAGCTTCTTATCTATGTGTAGTGTTCTTCTTAATTTCATGTGCATCTCTATCTTGGAGTGGGCAAAAAAATCCTAAGACACCCAAACGTTCACGTGCGCCAGTCATCACTGAAATTCATCATCGTGCGCCACCAGCAGTACACGCAACAGAATCAGCTGGTCTGCATTTTTCTCGTGGATGTTTGCCCGTTCCAGCGTTGCCGCTCTTGGTGGAGCGTTTAAAGCTATCAACCGATGACTTAGCAGCATCGCTCAATGACAAACAGTTCTCAGCGAAACAGGTTTGTTTGAACTACGTAGCTGCTGAAGTGGCAAGCATGGGTTCTATGCTCATGATTGCTCTTCCAGTGAGTGAGGAATTGTTTGATTTGGCTATTCTGCATCCTAATGGCCTGACTATGCAGTTTGGCGCTATGCATGCCAGTTTATCGGCTTCAAATCGCACTGAGTGGACCGAATTCCGTGTGCCAGCACAAGACTGGGAGCAAGCACTGGTTAGCGAATCAAGTGCAGTGCCGGCCCATTTAATTTGGGAGTCCGCGATTTTGATGCGGGAAATGAGTAAGTCGCTTAGCAATACAAGTAATGTTGGCTTTAGGTTGGTGACAGAGCCTGATCTAGAAACTGGCTCAGAAAAAATCAGTGCGCTTGAGTTAATTGACTATACAGACTCACAAAAGCAAAAAATCTTAAGAGCTGTGACGTGGCTAAATCGTGAAAATAAAGCGGGCGCTTATTTTGATGAAAATGGCATCGACTTCGAGAAATTGTTTTGGCAAAGTCCAGTGCGCTTTCGACGCTTATCACGTGGCATAGGTAAGAGTGTGACAACGCAAAAGCAGCGCGTGCCGATTAAGCCAATCAAATTAGCGAAGAAAAAAAAGAAAACGACTTTTCGTACCGTCACAATTCGTCATCACCGACAGCATATAGGAGTGGATTTTGCTGCAGCGATGGGTACGCCAGTGAGTGCAGTAGCAGAAGCGCAGGTAGCGTTCATGGGCTCGCGTGGTGCGTATGGCAATTTGGTGGTGTTGGATCATGGTAGTCATTACTACACCTACTATGCGCATCTGAGTAAATTCGCCGACGATCTCGCTGTGGGACAAAAACTTTTGCGTGGTCAAGAATTGGGTCTAGTCGGATCCACAGGTCGTTCTACTGGTCCGCATTTGCATTTTGAAATACGTCAGCATGAAGCTTACATAGATCCTTTAACTGACGGTTACACGCTGGACCTGTGGCATTTGCAGGGTGAAGAATTGCCTACGCTGCTATCTAATATGTTGAGGTTAGATCTCACACGCGATAAAGCTCAGCAAAAAATGGGTGCAGCTAATCGCTGAAGCTGCTTGGTTAAGAATGGAAAGAGGGCCTCATTTCATTTTTGATAACCACCAAATAAATCCTAGCTTTTTGTCAATTTCCATATTGCAACTTATTGCAAAGTTGATCATAATGGCCGTCCTTTTTTGAATTTGCTGCATTGCGGCGTCAATATTTCCGACCTTCTGTCGATATCTACTTGGATAGATAACCAGTGGTTTGAGTATTGAAAGTGAGGACGGTTTTGAAAATGAAATTAAATTATGTGCGTCTAGCATGTTTTGCTGGACTAATTGCCACTGCAGCTATGGTTACCATGGCCACTGCATGGGCAGATGAACCAACTCGATTACAAAAGACTTCTTTGTCTATAACAGGCGAACGCACTCTAGATGCAAAATTAGAAGCCGCGTTGCATGATAAATCTCCGGTATTGTTAGCTCGTTCGGCTTTAGTCTTAGATCAGGCTTCGGGTCGTGCTCTATTTGAAAAAAATAGTAAAGACATCTTATCGATTGCTTCTATCACTAAGCTTATGTCAGCGATTGTGATTGTGGAATCAGGCGCAGATTTATCTGAAATGATTACCTTGGGCGAAGAAAAGAAATTTGCTGGTAAATCATTGCGTTCCAGATTGCGTGGAGATACAGAATTAAGTCGTTATGACTTGTTGCGTCTAGCTTTGATGAGCTCTGAAAATAAAGCGATTAGCACGCTCGCAAAAAATCATCCTGGTGGTCTAGATCGATTTGTTGAAGCCATGAATGCAAAAGCAAAAGAACTCGGCATGAAAGATAGCCATTTTCTCGAGCCCACTGGTATTTTGAGTGGCAATATTTCTACAGCATCTGATGTAGCTAAGTTAATCTCGGCAGCGGAAAAATTTCCGTTGATTCGTGAATTATCTACAGAAGAAGCCTATACATTAGAAACCCAAAAATCGAGTTTGCGTTATTCCAATACCAATCGCTTAATTCATGATCCTTCTTGGGACATCGTAGTGCAAAAGACAGGCACTACTACCAAAGCAGGTAAGTGCGTTGCCTTTCAAGCGATTATTGCTGGTCGTGACGTGATCGTTGTTTTACTCAATGGTAAAAGCAAACAATCGCGTGTTAAAGACGCTTCTAAGTTACGTCAATGGATGGAACATGATTTAGTTTTATCGGCATTGAACTAAATCGATTTTCAGCACTGGCATGACTTGCTGGTGCGGATGAAGCGTGATGCATATGAATGGCTGTTGCATGTGAATGCACCAGCCATTTTTTTATGTGGTCAACGATAAGTTATATTTAAAATAGTTTCACTGTTAGCAGACGTAAAAAAACCGCTTGAGATCAAGCGGTTTTTTTATTGGCATAAACTCAGCTGAGTTACTGCAAATTTCTTAGGTGTCGCGTCTTAAGAATGAAGGGATAACAGACTTAGAACGTTTTGCTGATACTACAGCTGAAGGTGCTACATGCTGCGTAGTTGGAGCAAGTCGTTTTTCTTGTTCAGTTGAGTTACGCACTGCACGGAAGCGATCGAGAATGGAGCCATTCACTTTGTGATGTGAAGTTGTTTGTTTTTGGTTTTGAATTTGTTTTGCTTCAGCTTCAGCAAGTTGTTCAATCGAACGTGCAAATTCTAAAAAGTTTTCACGAATCTCTCTATTCGTTGTCATGACAAAGAACTCTGAACCAAAGAATTCATTCGCACTAGGGCTATACATCACCGGTGGAGACAAGAAGAAGCTAGAGGTAAAGGATTTAGTAAAGATGCCTTCATAAGTCGTTAAATCATCCACACGGCTAGGCACTAAGACAAGCTTAGGTGGTTTGCGCATACGTGAATTAAAGATGAATGAAAAACGATTAATGAATTCCATCGTGCTATCTAACTCAACCCATGACAATGAACTTGGAACGAGTATGAGATCGAATTCGAATAAGAATTCAGGTGGTAATACATCAGTCCAAGTCAGATCAGAGATAACAACACTATTATCTTCAACATTTTTTCTCAGCGCTTCTTTTGCTTTCAGTAGTGTGATGCCTGAACCTTTAGAATTAGGTAAATCTACTGTCGTGCAATTGATACCAATAGGATAAGCTTTCTTCACCCATTTACCTGATGTCGCTTGATGATCAAAATCGATGAGCGAGGTTTTTTTACCTGCTATATAGGCGAAGTAAGCGGCCAGATTTGCAGATAGCGTGCTTTTACCTACGCCACCTTTCTGACTAGTTATTAATATTTTTAGCGGTGAGTTCATTTAAAGCCTCGATTAAACCGACAAGCCATTGATTATAAGAATAATTTTAATTTAACAGGTGCTTTACTTAGCTATTTTGCTACTATACTATACGAAATATATTTCTTTTGACAGTTAATTTGTATCATTGTAATTAATGTTATATTAATAAAACACGGAGGCCGTTATGAGTAATGCTGCTTTGAAGCCTGCAATGAAACGGTTTGAACCCGATACTGGTTGGACTGATGCAGCTCCACTAATGTTAGTGAATGAACATCAACCACCCGATAATAATAAAATCGCAACACAATCTGAACCAATTTCAGCCGATGCTCTTTCTAATCTAGGCGACTCGATTCAAGACGTTTTTAGTAGCCTTAAAATCAGTGATACACGTTTAGAATCTTGGTCCGATGTTGATTTGGCAATTCGCAGCATCGGTGTCAAGCTAAAAGAGAAGAAGCTTTTAGAACATCGACTCGTTGAGCTAAAACTTGAAATTGAAGAAGCTTCATCCGATGCTGCAGTGTTGGTTAATGCTGCCTATAAGCGTGAAATGGAAATTCATGCAACGTCGAAGCTGCGTTTAGAAATTGCCGAAATGTTGAATCAAAAATTAGCTAACGCATTGAAAAATTAAGACTTTTTCTGTTTTATAGAGGTTAGTATTTATGGCAGGACGTAGTCTTTCAGTCGTGAGATCCTTACTTGTTCTCGCTAATTGGTTGTGTTTTATTGCAGTATTTATTTGGACTAGCTTGGTGCAGGGTAGAGCTGATTGGTGGTTAAACCTGAATTGGACTACTTGGTTAACAGATTTGCAATCTACGGTCTATCTGCGTGAAGTAGCGGTTGGTAGTGTTTGGATACTCTGGTTATTGCTATCTCTGCTGATTAGCTTGATATGGCTAGCCGATAGAGCGCAGAGCAGTAAGCTAGAACAAACGGACGCCGCAACTGTGCAAGCGGATCAGGAAGCGCAGCAGGCTGCTAGCGTAGAAGAAGAACCACACGTGTCCACTGAGCCAGAGGTGGTAGATGAAGTTAGGCTAAAAATTCTCAAACTGCAGGAATCGCTCAAGCAAATATAATCATCGTTTCTATTTTTTTAGCCATACAGAATATAAAAACCCGCAACTATGCGGGTTTTTTTTCGGCTAATAAATCATACTATTTATTAAATCAAAAGTGATTGACTCACTCACTTATCTATTTTAAGTTTGAATACAATTAGTCTGGATTACAACGCAAAGTAAGTATTATTCTGGCAATAGCAATCAATTCATCTAATCATGTAACTTTACAATAATTAATAAAAAAATTAATCAGTAGAGATCAATAAAAATAATCAGTATTTGGAGCCGTGATGGAAAAGTTTGATTTATGCGTAATAGGAGCAGGACCTTCTGGATTTGCTGCAGCAATGCGCGGCATTGATTTTGGTAAGAAGGTCGCATTAATCGAAAAAAATCGCGCAGGTGGTGCAGGAATATTTAATGGCGCATTATCTTCCAAGACTTTATGGGAGTTATCTGAAAGTTATAAAGTAGCGCGTAGTTCAGATCGTGGATTTTCTGTTCGTGATGTGGAGCTCAATTATTCTGCTGTGGTGAATGCTATGCATAGCGCAGTAGATAATAAATACCGTCAAATACGTGAGCAGATTAATTATTATCAACGCAAAGGTAATTTGAGTGAGTTTAATGGACACGCAAAACTCATTTCAAAAAACGAAATTGAAATCACGATAGCAGATGGTAAGAGCCAAACAATCTGGGCTGACAAAATTGTGCTTGCAATCGGTAGTCGTCCACGTTATCTGCCAGATATTCCTATTGATGAAAAAATTATCTTATCGAGTGATGGTATTGCTTCATTATCGGATTTTCCTTCCAGCATAGTGATATTAGGAGCAGGTGTCATTGGATGTGAGTTTGCTACTATTTTTTCTAACTTTGGAAAAACAAAAGTATTTTTAATCGATAAAGAAGAAAGAATCTTGCCATCGGAAGATGAGGATATAGCGCAATCGATAGCAGCTAATCTTGAGCAGAGTGGTGTAGTTATTCACCATGGTGCTTCACTAGAAAAAATGTCTATAGTGAATGGCAAGGTTGAATATACTTTGAATTACAAAGATGGGCGACATGAAATTCACACAGTCGATCATGCTTTAATTTCGGTAGGTCGCGTTGCGAATACAGAAAATCTAGGACTGGAAACCGTAGGCGTTAAGTTGGATAGCCGCGGTTATTGTGAAGATGATTTAACTCAGACATCAGTAGAAAATATTTATGCAGTTGGTGATTTTACGGCAGATATCTCATTAGTAAATGTAGGTGAGTTAGAAGGACGCTATGCAGTAGAAAGAATTTTCGGTAAGCCAGATCGTCCTCTGGTGTATGAAAATATTTCTACCATCATGTTTTTAAATCCTGAAGTAGCTTCAGTGGGATTAAATGAAACACAAGCGAGAAAGAAAAAGATTTCTTATAAGCTGGCAAAAATGAATTACCGCTATATTAATCGTGCAATTGCGATGGGAGATAAAGGCGGCTTCTTTAAATTATTAGTGTCGGATGACGATGAAATGAAAATTCTCGGAATGCGCGTCATAGGGAATCACTCATCCAGCACGATACAAGTGTTAGCACTGATGATTTCTATGGGAATAGGTGTAGCACATTTGGCTGAGCTTATTTTTCCACATCCTTCTGTGCCAGAAGGTATACAAGAATGCGCACGTATGTTGATGGGAAAATCGATTGTGAAACCTGAGGTTTTTCACATTGACATTGCTTGTTACCGCGTTGATGCAAATGGCAGGATAAGCGACCTACATTTTCCTGCTGCAGCTTAGAAGATAGCGAGTTAATTAATCGCGCTTATTGATGAGGAAAGTAGGAATGGCAGACATCAAGCGTTTGGAGACGCCTTGCTTGGCTTCTAATTCAGGATTTTTTTCAACTAAGGTGTCGGGTTCTTCAGAATTTCGCATGGCGCGGAAGTGATCGAGCACAGTACCGCTTAATTTAGGATTAAATTCTGAGCGTCGTGGTCCTTGTTTATCTTCCATTTCGCTTTGGCCTAATTCATCAATGGCACGCGCAAAGGTCATGAAATTTTCACGTACTTCGTGATTGGTCGTGAGCACAAAGAATTCAGAGCCGAAAAAATTGTTTGCGCTCTCGCTGTACATCACTGGAGGCGCAAGAAAAAAACTAGTGTTAAATGAGCGAGTAAAAACTGACTCATATGTTTCAAAATCGTCAACTCTGCTAGGCACCAGCACCAACTTAGGCGGCTTGCGCATGCGCGATTTGAAAATGAAGGAAAAGCGATTAATGAATTCCAGCGTGCTGTCGAGTTCTATGATGGAGAGGGAGGTTGGAACGAGCACCAAATCGAACTCAAACAGGAATTCTGGGGAAAGTACGTCAGTCCAAGTCAGATCAGCGACGATAACTTGATGATTTTCCACACCTTTTCTTAAAGCCTCCTTGGCTTTCAGAAGTGCGATACCAGGGCCTTTATAGTTCGGCAGGTCAGCTGTGTTGCAATGTATGCCTATGGGGTAGGCTTTTTTAACCCATTTGCCCGATGTGGCTTGATGGTCGAAGTCTATGAGAGCAGTTTTTTTGCCCTTGGTATGGCAAAAATAGGCGGCCAGATTGGCAGACAATGTACTTTTGCCTACGCCTCCTTTTTGGCTGGTAATTAAGATCTTGAGCGGAGAAGTCATCACAATGTTTTATAGTATTTCGTTCACCAAGATCTCACGAGAAATTTCGTTTTTAATTTGACAATTCTTGTGTGCGATTAAATTCAGTATAGATTATGGCTAGTGTTAACCTAAAAGTGAAGCAGGGAGTGTGTAATGAGTAGTCCAGCGATGAAACCGACCATGAAACGATTTGAGCCAGGCGAGGGATGGACTGATTCCATCGCGCCAGTAGTCTCGATTAACGACTATGCAAAAACGCAGTCGCGTAAGGAAGAATTGCCTGCCGATGCGTTGTCGAGCTTGGGTGATTCCATACAAGATGTCTTTCAAAGCTTAAAGATTAGTGATCCTGAACTCTCTTGCTGGGCTGATGTGGATATGGCTATCAAAGAAGTTGGCATTAAGCTGCAAGAGAAAAAGCAGCTAGAAAGCCGCCTATTAGAATTGCAGGGCGAAATTCATGCATCCTCTAATTTGGCTGCTGAATTAGTCAATCTCGCCTATCAAAAAGAAATGGAAATTCATGCGACATCGAAGATGCGTTTGGAAATCGCCGGATTGTTGAATCAAAGACTATCTAATGCTTTGAAAAATTAATAGGACGATGGCGACTCATGTTGATCTATGAAATTTTACCTGGCAGACGGGGCTTATTACTGTTTAACTGGATTCTATTTCTAGTCGTCTTTGCATCGACTTGCATGGTGCAGGCCAGCTTTAGTTGGTGGCAAAGTTTAAATTGGAATAGCTGGTTAACTGAAATGACAGCGATCTTTACGCTCGGACAGTTACCAGTAGGTTCATTATGGATACTCTGGTTTTTCCTCAGCTGTTTTTTTAGCGTATTGCATTTACTCGATATGCTGTTGAAGATGAAAGCTGAATCAGAACGATTAGCTGCTGAACGTGAAGCACAAGTAATTGCAGAAGCGCGCGAACGTAGTCGTGAAGAATCATTAGAACTCACACTCTCAGGTGTGGGCGAACTCGACGAAAAAATTATTCGTCTTCAAGAAGATTTAAGCCGTATTTAAACTTCATTCTCTAAACCCGAAACCTATGCTGTGTTTCGGGTTCTTCCTCTGGACAGTACTGCCTGTCAAATCAAATTTCTATCCATCATCGCAAAGCCCTCGTTAGAGAATGCATTGCATAACAATTTTGTAATCTTTGTGATTTTTTCTTACATCATTGAATTAACTTAATAATTCATAGATTGCACGATATGACAGTTGTCTTACCAATAGAAATTCTGCTTACTTTCAATCCATCCTGTGATAGCTTATGGATCTTTCTGTTGGGAAAGTAAAGAGTTAGTAATTTGGCTATCCCAAAAGTCTATTAAATTGTCCTTAAAACAAAAGCATTCTGTCGATTTAAGTTCAGTCTAATTTTTAGATTGAGCTTGTTTTTGTTTTGAAGGCGATGATTCGCTAAAAAAAATGCGTTAATAAATCCCATAGTTAACAACTTCATGTCGAGTGTAAAAGGAGAAATATCGTGCTTAAAGGAAAAAATGCCCTGGTAACTGGATCAACAAGTGGTATTGGTCTGGGTATTGCTGAAGGTCTTGCTGCGCAAGGCGTCAATCTCGTATTGAATGGTTTTGGTGATGCTAAAGAGATTGAAACATTACGTGCAAACTTAGCTTCCAAGTTCGGTGTGAAAGTGCTCTACGATGGTGCCGATATGAGTAAGGCCGACCAAATCGAAGCCATGATGCATAAGGCAGAAAAAGATTTAGGTGGCATTGATATTCTCGTCAACAACGCAGGCATTCAGCATGTTGCGCCAGTTGATGAATTCCCTGTGAATAAATGGGATGCAATTATTGCGATTAACATGTCCTCTACATTTCATACTACGCGTTGTGCATTAGCGTATATGAAAAAGCAAGGTTGGGGTCGTATCATCAATATCGCTTCTGCCCATGCCTTAGTTGCCTCACCGTTTAAATCAGCTTACGTCACTGCTAAACATGGTGTCATGGGTTTCACAAAAACAGTTGCATTGGAAGTCGCAGAAAAAGGTATTACTGTGAATGCTATCTGTCCTGGCTATGTACTAACGCCTTTAGTTGAAAAACAAATTCCTGATACTGCAAAAGCACGCGGCATTACAGAAGAACAAGTTAAACGCGATGTTTTACTTGCTGCACAACCGACCAAAAAATTTGTCACCGTTGAAGAGCTTGCTGGCACAGCGATATTTTTATGTTCGGATGCGGCTGCTTCTATTACAGGTACCAACATCTCTGTTGAAGGAGGTTGGACCGCGCATTAAGCCCTCTTGAATCAAAATAAAACTTACATAAATTAAAGGGGCTGCAAGATGGCAACCAAACCAAAAAAAGCAGGCGCTGGGGTAGCAGACGCTGCGGATAAATTGCCTAAGAAGGTCAACATTGCATTACAAGGTGGTGGTGCGCATGGCGCATTCTCGTGGGGTGTGCTGGATAAATTTCTTGAAGATGGTCGACTTGAAATTGAAGGCATCTCAGGTTGTAGCGCAGGCTCCATGAATGCGGTGGTGTATGCCTATGGTTATATGCAGGGACCTGATGGCGCGCGTCAAGCCTTAGAGAATTTTTGGAAAGGTATCTCCGACGCAGGTCAGCGCTTTGCTATCAAAGCGAATCCTTTTGAAGCTATGTTTGGTTTGAATCTGACTAAACCCATGCTCGATAGCACCATACGCATGGTGGGTAAAATGATTTCACCTTACCAAAGTAATCCAGGTAATGTGAATCCATTGCTGACCGTGCTGGAGTCGCAGGTAGATTTTGAAGCGTTGCGTAAGCACGCTAAGACCAAACTTTTTCTCTCTGCGACCAATGTGCGTACTGGTAAGGTTAAAGTCTTTCCGACGGAAGAAGTCACGTCAGCTGCTGTGATGGCTTCAGCCTGCTTGCCTGAGTTATTTCATGCGGTAGAAATTGATGGAGAGTTTTACTGGGATGGTGGTTACATGGGTAATCCTGTTCTCTATCCATTGTTCTATCGTACTGATTCACGCGATGTCATCATTATTCACGTCAACCCTATAGAACGTGAAGCGCCACCTAAAACACCGGCTGAAATTTCCAATCGTTTAAATGAAATTACTTTTAATTCTGCCTTGATGAAAGAAATGCGGGCGATTGGCTTTGTACAAAAGTTAATGGATGAAGGTTGGATTAAAGATGAGTACATGGAAAAAATGAAATATGTATTGATTCATTCTGTGCGCTCTGAAGAAGCATTAGCTGGTCTCACTGCTGAATCGAAAATGGAAAGTAGTTGGGAATTTTTGACTGACTTACGAGACCGTGGTCGCGCCTGTGCAGAAAAATGGCTCGCAGAGAATTTTGATGACATCAATCAACGTTCATCTGTTGATGTGCAAAACGTATTTTTATAATCTGCATCTTCATTAGGAATCATTGGAGTAAATCAATGAAAGTCGAACAAATATTAAAATTGCCCTCGATGCCGGCTGCAAGTCCGAGCTATCCCATGGGTCCTTATCGTTTCATTAATCGTGAATTCATGATTGTTTCTTACATCACGGATCACGATATGTTGAGACGTGTCGTGCCCGAGCCTTTAGTACCTAACCCAGAAGGTTTAGTGCTCTATGAATGGATACGCATGCCGGATAGTTCAGGCTTTGGTGATTACACCGAAAGCGGTATCGTGATTCCTTGTTCATTCAATGGCGAGTCAGTTAACTTCACTGCGCAAATGTATTTGGATGATGAACCACCGATTTCAGCAGGTCGTGAAATATGGGGCTTTCCTAAAAAATTTGCTTATCCTAAATTAGAAGTCTGTTCAGATACACTCACTGGCACATTGCACTATGCGGGGCAGTTAGTCGCAATGGGTACCATGGGTTATAAGCATAAAGCGTCACCTGAAAGTTTAGAGACGCTCGCTAAAAACATGACTAAGACATCCTGTAATTTAAAAATTATTCCGGATGTCGATGGCAAACCAAAAATTTGTCAGTTAGTAGCTTATAACCTGACAGACATTACTGTGAAGGGTAGTTGGTTGTCACCAGCGCGTTTAAGTTTAACGCCGCATGTGAATGCACCCGTTGCCGATTTACCGATTAAAGAAATCGTAGGTGGTAAACATTTCATTGCAGACCTGACTTTGCCACATGGTCGGGTTTTGTTTGATTACATTAAAGATCAGGCGCCCTAAGGGAAGAGGAAGAGCATCATGAAAAAAAACGAAGTCTTAGCATTGCCTTCCATGCCTTTGCAGAGTCCGACTTTTCCAGTTGGACCGTATCGGTTTTTTAATCGTCAGTATCTAACGATTAATTATCACACTGACCCAGATGCCATTCGTGAAGCCTTACCTGAGCCATTAGAGCCTGTCGGTGACATCGTTGCAGTACAGTGGCTTAATCTTCCCGATGGTGAAGGTTTTGGTGCTTATGAAGCAGCAGCACAAGTTATTCCGTGCACCTTCAAAGGTGAGCCTTGTAATTTCGTCAGTCAGATGTATGTCAACAATACACCGCCCTTAGCAGGTGGACGTGAAATCTGGGGCTATCCAATGAAGTTTGGGCAAGCTACCTTGAAAGTAACAGGCGATACCTTGACAGGTAATTTGCATTACGCAGGTGAGCATGTAGCGATGGGTACCATGGTGTACAAGCATGATGCCTTCCGCAAAGACTGGTCTGCAGAAAAAGAAATGCTCACGCGTAAACAAGTCACCTTGAAATTAATTCCAGACATCGATGGCACGCCAGCGATTGCACAATTAGTGGGTGTGAAATTTGAAGATGTTGTGATTAAAGGCGCATGGACGGGCAGAGCACGCTTGCAACTCACACCCTCTGTAAATTGTCCTATGGCAGATCTACCTGTGATTTCTGCTTCTGCTGGTTTACACATGGTGACAGATATGACTCTGCCATATGGCCATGTGTTACATGATTATCTAGTGAAGTAAGTTTCTTAAATAAGTTTGTGAAATAAGTTTGATGTAGTTTGATCAACTGAAATGGTATAAATTTTTTTTATGCCATTTCAGGTTGACGCAACTGCAATGCGTAGTTAGCAATCCTTTTCTCGCGATGCCATTCTTCAGCCATAGGAGCATCTGCATACTCTTCAAAGCAGGGCGTACCTAATGTCCAGTGTAGAAGTTTAGCTTGTGGATTCGCGCCAAATTCATCGGGTAGCCAATTCCATTCAATCGGTAACGCACCTATCTCTTCATCTTTTAACCAAGTAAAGCGATGCAACTG
>CANGLD010000014.1 GCA_947454475.1 Oxalobacteraceae bacterium | reverse complement strand
GTAAGAGAAATGATGGCATCAACTGTAGAACGACCATCTTTCATAAAGAATTTTTCAACTGCAGGACGTGCATCTAAACCTGTTGCAAATGCAGGCACCACACGCAGTCCACGCGCTTCAAGCGCAGTGATCACACCGTTATAGTGCGCAGCATTGCCAGCTACGAGATAAGAACGCAATAACAATAATCCTACTGTGCCGCGCTTACCTGTTTTTGCAACGGAAGGAAGATTGGCAGGCAATTCAGACATGCCCTTGTTTTGCGCTTCACCCTTCATGTTTTGGTGATAAATACCCACTTCTGGATAATCAACCGGTGGCTTGACTTTAAACTTGCCACGCAAAGCACGTCTTGGACCATCTGCATAATTGTCCAACAGCATAGCGATCATGCTGGTGATGTTTTCATCTGAACCTGCAAGCCAATACTGCAATACTAAAAAGTAGATACGAACATCTTGCGCAGTACCTGGAATAAAACGCAAAATCTTAGGCAGCTGACGCACTATCTTCATCTGCCTTGCACCTGCTGCACTAGGTTTGCTTCCCTCGCCCGGTTTGGAATTACCTTTCAGACGTTTGAGTAGTGCCATAGGGCCACTAGTCTTGCCATCCATGGTGAATTTACCCATACGAGTTAAGCGCATGACTTCACCAGCAGACAACGCGCAAATCATTGCATCGCATTTATCTCGACGCGCCGTCAATGCTGGTAAGACAGGTAGGAAATGATCTTCTAAGAACAGCATGGCTGCTATCACAATGTCAGCCTGCTCAATATCTTCTATACAGCGCTCAAGAGCGCTAGGACTATTACCCCATTCAGAGGCTGCATGAACCGTGAGTGTCAACCCAGGAAAAGAACGCGACAACACACTCTGCGCACGAATGGTTGCACTCGCTAAATGACTATCCATCGTCACGATGACAACTCTGGCACTCAAGTTTTCACTTTGAACTTTTCGAGCAGAATTATTCATGATCATGAGTCTTGCCTCAATGTGTATTTAGTTAGGTGTTTTCACCGAGTCCAAATATTGTCTTTTATGTAATTTAGCAAAAGCTTGCTTGCTTCCATTTGCTGCTCTGCGCATAAACGAATTCCAAGATATGGCTCAGGCTAATAACTATTTGACTACGTGTCAATAGTTATTTACGTCAATCTAGGTTTACACATTATCTTTCATGCGTGTCCAAGAAAAAATGGCTTAGAGTCAGGAATTAAAGTGGAAAAACAGAAGTACATTGCTAATTAAGAAATAAAGAGCGAGAGGACAAATGCGATGTAAAAGATGGAGGAAAGATGCCGCTTTAACAAAACAAAAGCAGCTAAAAAGAAGCACTCAAGCAAAAAACTAAGAGCTTGAAGAAAAGGAGGAGAAAACCTAGCAGTAATTTATACTAAGCCACATCGCACATAACAAATAGCTAATTAAGTCTGGCAATACATGAAACCATCTATCGTTATCATCGAAGATCATCCTCTGTATAGAGATGCTCTCATCAATTTAATAAAAAGCGAGTTACCTGAACACAGAGTCATAGGCGAATCTAGCGTCAATTTAGGCAAAAAACTCATTGATGAAGAAAATGAATTAACGCGTTGGCCCACTATTATTTTGCTAGACCTTGCCTTGCCAGAATTAGCAGGCATTGCTGCTGTCTACCAATTAGCATCAGAGTATCCGGATAATCCACTTTGCATCGTTTCAGCCAGTGATGAATACATGCAAATAGCCTCATGCATACATGCCGGCGCAAAATTATTTATCAGTAAAACAGCCCCTCCGCATTTACTCATCGCAGGTTTAAAAAAAATCATAGATGGATCTAAGATTCAAGCTAATTGGATAGCAGCCGATGGAGAAAGAACTGTTGATACGCGACATGCAATTAAATTAACCCAAAGACAAATCGATGTATTAAGTCTGATTTGTCAGGGCAAATCTAATCGTGAAATTGCAGCTCAACTAGCCGTTGCAGAAATTACTGCAAAAGCCCACGTTAGTGCGATTTTTCGGGAGTTAAAAGTAGTCAATCGTACTCAAGCACTCTTAGCAGCACAACGATTAGGATTAGCAACTAATAGTGAGCTGACTACTTAAAAAATAAGTCTTATTTAGATACAGCCAATATTTCTTGAATCGACTGCAATAAGCGTTCAGATGAAAGTGGCTTAAATAAAGTCTTGTAACCTAAGTGAGTAATAGCCTGTATAGCATCTGACGAAGTTTCACCTGTCACGATGATTGCTGGAATATCATAATTAAATTCTTCTTGAATCAAACTAATTGCTTCAACGCCCGTCTCATTCAATAGTCGAAAATCACAGAGTAGTAAATCAGGTCTTTTATCTGTGTTGTGACATTTCTTTATTGCTTCTGCACTCCCACTAGCAGAAATGACTTTAAAACCCTTAAGCTGCAATAAAGAAGAGGTTGACTCCAATATCTGCATATCATCATCAATTAGGACGATCAAGGCCGTATTAAATTGCGTTTGAACAGCAGCAGAATGAGTAGCAGATAAATCAATAGGTGCAAGCTCTGCCAATGGCAAAGCAAAAGAAAATACCGACCCTTTGCTCACCCAACTACGACACACGATTTCGCTATTCAACCGATTTGCTAATCGACGGGCAATACCTAAGCCTAGCCCAAAACTATGACCGAATTGATGCTGCAATTCAGATGCAACTTTATCGCGCTGTATCTGAACGAAATCTTGGAATATCTTCTCACGCGAATTTTTATCTATACCTACACCAGTATCGACGACGCGAATATGGATGGAATTATCTTTACACTGAATACTTAATCGAACACCACCAGAACGTGTGTGCTTAAAGGCATTTGAGATTAAATTTCGCAAAATACGATCTACAGCACTCGCATCTGCAACTGCATGGTAATTATGCGATTTATCATAGTTAACTGAAAATGGAATCTGTAATTCTTGACTAATTAACTGAAACTCGGCATCTAATCGTTCAATGATAGGTATTAAATCTGTAGAGCGTAAATCGATGGTGGTGACACCCGCATCCAATCGAGACATATCAAGTAATGCCTCAAACATCTCATTGAGATAATTGACATTAGTCCTAAGCCTATTAGTTTGCTCTTTTAAGAAAAAAGCATCCGGTATTGCTACAGCATGTTGATCTATAGAGGAGGCAATCGTAGCGACATTTAAGCTAATTGCATGCATAGGCTGTCTTAAATCATGACTCACTGAAGCCAAGAATTTTGATTTTTCAGCATTCGCCTCAACAGCCTGCTGATGCTTATGCGTTACCTCATCAAGCAAATGCTCCACATTTTTTCTTAACTGATAGTTATGCTGAAAAGATAAACTAAACCGCATACCAAACATTGTTGATAGCAAACTAATTAGTGTAATGAAAAAATTAAGATTCTCGATTTTTGTAGCAGCGACAAATAAAGAAATAAAAGGAACGAGCCAAATCGCAGATACTGAAAAAACCAGATAGGTGATGAAGTTGGGGCTATAGGTATATAAACCACCAAAGAGTAAAGCGATCACCGCTAACAAATAAATGAGCTGACCATTCACATCCACATAAGGGACTAAATAAGCCCAACCGAAACCAAACACAATACCCGCTATGAATGTTGCTAGCGTTGATATGCGAAGATAAAATTTTGCTAAACCTTGATAATTAGTCTGCTCAAAATCTACTGCAGCGTAAGCACGCCACAACCATAATCGAATCAAAGCCGGAATATGGCTGCATACTAGCCATACGATGAGTGGCAACTCAAGATCGTCACGCCACATGAAGAGAACTAGCGTTATGGAAGTGCCCAAGCTACCAAAGAGGGCAATGACAATATTGTCTTGTAAGTGCTTGGCACGTGCTGCAGCTAGTTCATTCGTACCCGTGAATAAATCTAGCAGCTCAGCTCGCAAGCGTTGGACTAAAGACTTCATTTTTATGCAAAGTAAAAAATAGTACGAGAATGATACACGTACTAGTTTCACTCATTAAATTGCTATCTTAATGTCGATCGCGATGAAAATAGCAAACTAATGGCAGAAACATCTATCAGGTTATTCCTAAAAATTACCTTCCATTTCCATAGCGTCTCACCTCTTGGAAATCTTCTTCAAATTCTGGTTGCTTGATTCCACCCCTCACCACCCTAATTGGAACAATACCGCTTAGCTTAGACCAGCTATCTGGAATAGGTACATTATCTTTATTTTCTGAACCTGTTGTACTGACTTGATCTGTATGCAACTGATTTCTGAATTCTTGATTTTCAAAACCACTACGACTCATTGCATCATTTTCAGAGACATCGACATAACTCAAGCGAGAATCTGGTCGCATACCCCAAACTTGATCAGGGAATCGATCAAAAATATTAGTACGAATCGTATTAACACTATGTATAGCACCTGCAAATAAGCCTAAATTATTTATCGTATCTGCGGCATTCGTTCCTAAAATAGTAGCTGTCGTACTGGCAGGACCAGTAAATACATAATTACCTGCATCTACACCAGTCAACGCAGTACTAAAAGTCACTAACTTATTTGATCCAGGCAGTGCATCTGCAAATGTAGCGCCAGTAACGGATAGAGTTACCGTATCACCTGACAATAAGCCTTGAAGCTGCAGGGTAGATAAATCAATATTGGCGTTGGCATTACCATCAAATGTTTTATTTAATGCACGAAGCGCAGGCGCAGAAACAGGTGCTGGATTAATCGTACCAGTAGTTCCAGTCACACTGGTTGTGATTAAATTATAGTTATTAGCATCAGTGTTAGTTAGATGTAAACCAGAGAATGTAAATGAAAGATCATGCAAGACATTACCATTCGCAGATCGTTTAACTGATTTTTGAGAAAAATTACCACTAGTTGCCGTTAAACTTAAAGCATCTCCTATAACAGCACGATCGAAAAATGCAGAACTAATCGTCGCTGCGGTTGAACCATCATATTGCTTATCTGTAGAAAAAACTGAAGTGACGTTGATGGATCTTGTTGTAATTGTTCCTGTCGTCGCTATCAATCCATTTGGCAATACATAGTTATCTTTATCGGCCCCACCTAAAATCAATCCTGAGAGATTAACTAACTTATTAGTACCGACATTTTTATCGGTAAATAATCCCACACCGCTTGATACTGTTAATACATCGCTTGTTAATTTTTCAGAAAAGCTTGCAGATGCTGTAGTAATTGTTGCACTCAAGCTGCCGTCATATTCTTTTACGGGATTGATACCCGTTATATTAGTAATTACCTTGGGTGTTACCGTTCTCGTACCCACTATGACTAAATTATTACTAAAGTTTGGACTTGTAACACTTATATTCGAAGCAATTAAATCGTAGTTACCGACTTTTAAAGTATTCGATGTACTTTTCTGAGCTACAGTTGCAGCTGCATTTAATTCATATACAGCTATGGGCGATAACTGTGTATTATCAAAAAATTGATATTGGTTGCCTGTTACGACTGGCGCACCAAGCTGAACTATGACGTGGTTGGTACTAGAAAGATAGCGTGCACTTGCTACATTAAAATTTGGCGTCGTCCCATAGGCTGAAGAGGCATTTTGATACGTTACAACCAATCGGTCTGCACCAATAATTTCAAAATTACCTGCAACGAAACTCAAATTATAATTCGCTGATGTATGCCCCGAGGGTGTTAAAACATAATTCCCTGCCACTTCGCCAGAAGTTCTTGCTAATTGCAAAGAACCCGCAAGCACGTTACTTGTTTCACCATTTACAAAACCAGTATAGGAAGCGCCGCTATAACTAGTTGGATCAGTTTCAGTAAGTATCTTTGCGCTATTGTTTGCTTGAACGGTCAGAGGTGCCTTATTGATAGTGCCGCTACCGTTAGTCCAAACTAAGTTGTAATTCGCTGCACCTGCTCCCGATAATGCGACTGAGCCTTGCTCAATACTTCTCACTCCTGCATTCGCATTACTATATACAGGCGCACCACTTATATTTGCATTGCCAGCTGCTATATCAGCAGACCAAATCGCATCCGTAGGATCTACTCTTCCACCAGAAACAATGTTAGTACCATCGTAAGTTTTATTTAACCCGACAGCACCACTAGCATTGATAGATCGTGGCGAGATCGTTAAAGAACCATTAATGGTCGATCCTATTAAATAGCCGAGCGCTGCCAGATTATCGCCTACAGGTGTAATCGAATAACTGCCTGCATTTATTGCTCCTTGTGCAGAGCCTGTGTAAGAAATATTAACGACAGTATCGCCATTCACACAGCCGCTACAGCCGTAAGAGGCATTAATGACATAGGCAGCACTGTCATAGGTTTTACTGTCGTTGGTAGCAGTTAAATTAATAACGGGTCGTTCACGATAAATTAAATATTTCCCCGTTCCAAGCGCCAGCGAATAATTACTACTACTCGCTTCATCACTACCATATCTAAAATGTAGACTTGCATTACCAACGACTGTTGCTAGTGCTGTCGTTCCAGCCACACTACCACTAAAAAATGTCGCCCTTCCACTAGCACCCACACTCAACATAGGCAAGCCACTCAAAATAATATCGCCACCAGCGACAGTGCCTGCAGCGCTACTCAAACCCGCATTCAATATCAATGCATTTATTGATGTATCGGTGGTTGAAATATTTTGACTAACCGTTAAATTCCCACTTAAGGTACTCAGTGAAACAGGGCCCGTTGCGGTAATACCTATTGGATTGACTGTACCTATGGTTAACGCATCTGCATTTTTATAAGAAATCGTTCCGGTATCCGCTGCAAATATGCTTACATTATTTGCTGATGAATTTAAGGTGTAATTCGCACCCACACCTAACAAAGCAATGGAATTCGCTGTGATGCTGCCACTACCATTTTCAGTTACGGCGCCTGTTGTATTGAACTTAACAGTACTATTTGTAGCTGCTAATGAACCATTGATCGTGATATTACCGCTTGCTTGTACAGTAATATTCGCTGAGCTAGTAACACTATTTAAAAAACTAACATTACTTGCAGTAGTGATGTTAAGCCCCGCCACTGGCGCGCTATTTCCTATCAATCCAAACGTGTAATTACCGGATCCATTAGCAGTTAATAAAGAACCGCCATTAATAGCACCCGTAATATTCAAGCTAGAACCACTAACACTATTGATTGTGCTAGCTGCTTGCAAAGTGATGGCACCACTTAAGGTATTACTTCCACCCGTGCTTATCACAGCACCATTCCCATTCACACCAGAACTTTTAATAGTGAGCGGCTCTGCCACAACCAAACTACCTGTTACAACAAGACCGCCACTATCTATGACTGTACCTGCGGATGAACTGCCTAGTGCATTCGCATTGGTCGCAATAATTTGTCCAGATGTAATGCTCGTAATGCCGGTATAGGTATTAGCGTTACTCAGTGTGACATTATCTGTACCGATTTGACTAACCGACCCCGTACCACTAATTTGCACACCATAAGTACGATTGTTTGATGTATTAAAAACAAGAGCTGCATTGTCAACAATATTACTTGTCGTAAGATTTCCACTCGTGCCACCTGCACCGATTTGTAAAATACCACCTTGAATTGTTGTACTACCTGTATAGGTGTTATTACCAGATAAAATTAGACTTCCCGTATTCGTTTTAATTAAATTAAGAATATTGGATCCATTATTTTCAATCACACCAGCAAATGTATTTGCTGCAGAATTATTAATCGTTAAAGTGTGATTGACATCACTAGACGAAACGCTACCCTCACCTATTAATCCACCTATTGTTTCTTCCCTACTGAAAGGTAAACTAAATCGTGCACCTGCACCTACATTGATTGTGACGCCATCAGGGATTAGATTAGTAGAACCTTCTTCTGGAGTATCACCGTTATAACGAATAACTTGAAATTCTGTGCCTACTCCATTAACACTGATATTTCCTTGGAAGGTATTAGCTGAGTTCGCATTGATTGATTGAAATGCAAATTTCTGCCCACCTGTTATTTCTATCGTGCCATTCACATCACCAGATACCGTACCTGTAAATGCAGTCCAATCTGGATTTTGTGCATTAATTGTTAATGGCGCATTGACGGTAATGTTTCCTGAAAAATAAGTTGGCGCTCCACTCGGAGCCGAACCAACTCCAGCTATTGAACTTATTGTTGAAGTTCCTGATGCCTTAGTATTAATCAGAATATCATTTGGTATTGCTTCAGATTGATTGTCTGTTGACGAATAAGTGGTAATTAAAGCAGTATCAGCACCATCAGAATTCGCATCATTAATTTGGACTAACCCACTACCTAAACTATTTTTTTGCGTGAACTGTAAAGTTCCTTTACTAATAATGGTGCCGCCAGAATAACTATTATTAGTCGTTAACTCTAACGTTCCTATTCCAGTTTTTAATAGATTACCTGTGCCACTTATATTTAAGGCATAACTATTAAAATTACTGATATTAAACGCCAAGGTTCCATTATTAATGATGTCTGTACTAACCAAATTACTATCATTACTGCCATCGCCAATCACTAATTTACCTGCGTGGATTGTCGTGGTTCCAGAATAAGTATTATCTCCTGCCAGTACCATAGTGCCGTTACCGAATTTCACTAGATTACTTGCCCCGCCAAATAATGATAAATCTAGCAATCCTCCGTAAATTGTTAGATCAGCATCTCCCGCGTTATTGACCTTATTGACAATAAAAGATGCATTCGCCCCAATATGAAATCCGGAAAAAATAGCTGCACTATTACTTGAAAATGTTGATGGGGAATTTCCTCCTACTGTCACATTGCCATTTAAATTAAAGGCTTGAGCAAACCCAATTGCACCCCCATCTGCAAATAAAGTCCCACCATTCAAATTTATGTCAGCCAATGTTGTAAATGTACTCTCACTTTTAACAGTACCCCCACTATTGATCACTAAAGTTAATGCAGGTGCAGAAAGAAAACTGCCTAAAGAATCATTGACTGCAAAGCTTAATGTGCCGCCATTATTAATATTTACTACACGTCCGGCAACTGAAGGATCACCTAAGGAAGAACTGTGAGCAATAAAATCTCCAGTATTTATATTCTGGCTATTAGCCACGCGAAGCATTCCAGCATTAATAAAAATATCACCAGTAAAAGTACTAAATTCACCAGCATCGGGAGCAATAGAACCTAGATTAGGATCTAATACTTGAAGCGTTAAGTTACCACTGCCATTTTTAATCAATCCTGTTTCGCCATGTATATAACCCTCATAAATTGAGGTACCTCCCTGATCAATCGTCAACATTGATCCTGCGCCATGAATAGTGATATTCCCTAAGCCTTGAACGCCTCCTGTATCCGCAATTAAGGTAACGTTGCCTCCGCCATCACGCGTAATGTTTGCATTGATATTGATATTATTTGCAGCATGCAAAGTTAAAGTATTCGGACCAGATTCAGTAATATCATCTTGCACAGTAATATCACCCGCTTCACTACCAGCACTTGAGACTCCACCAGTACTGACTGTGACATGATTACGCGCTAATGCTGAGGTGATGGTGTTGACACTCACAAAAGATGAGCTGTCACTACTAATCAAATTTCCATTTCCATCATCTGTAATGTTTTGATCTGCAGCGTTTGAAATAACGATGTCATAAGGATCAAGCAACCATTCGCCTGTTTTACCTTTAGGTGCATAAGTAGAAACCATTACATCATGCACAATTAACTTATGCCCTGATGTTTCTACTTTGCCGCCATCACCACCTAACACACCACCTTCAGCCCAAATATCACCCATCACTGTTGTGACAGATTCTTGATCATGTACATCACTCCACAACACCACCTTACCGCCATCACCTTTAGTCAGTGCACTTGCATCAATACTTGCACCTTGCTCCATCACCACATACTTAGCTTGCTGCAATGACCCGCTACCTTGCCAATCACCACCGATTAAAACTGTGCCACCACCTAAATCACCACTCGCAATTAAATGGCTATTTTTTTTCAGTGTGATGTCTTGGCCAGTAATTTCTATACGACCTGCTTTCGCTAATGGCGAGCTGACATCCAAAGTGCCCTCAACAACAATCGATCCATTGGTTCCTGCACTCAGCTGTATGACGCCGTTTGCATCAGCAGTCATGGAGCGTGCTTCTATCACACCAGTATGATTAATAGCACTCGACATTAAATTGCTAGCAGCACGCGCAGACATGATGACTGTGCCACCATCCGCTCTGATTGCACCACCTTGTTCAATCAATGCATTCAGTGCACCTTCTTCTATCTGAACTTTGACTGGCCCACCTAAATCCAATGTAACTTTATTGGCTGCTGCTAATGCAACTGTGCCACGGTCTGCTGTGATACTGCCTTCATTGATAATTTTTGCTGCAACCAGTGCAACACCACCACCTTTACCATCACCACCACTTGCTGTAATACTGCCTTGGTTGGTGACTGACTTATCACTCTTACCTTGCAAACGATAACGACCTGCTGCCAAATCTTCATTCGACATCTGCAAAGTGGTAGCAACTAAGCTACCTACATTGACTTGCGCATCTTTGGTAAATAAAACGCCATTCGGATTACTTAAAAATACTTGGCCATTCGCTTGTAATGATCCCTGAATCACAGATACATCCGTACCTGTGACACGATTCATTGCAACGGAAGAGGAAGATGGTTGAACAAAGGTGACTTTATTCCCTTGTCCGATATTGAAGCTATTCCAATCTATCGCCATCTTGGCGCTAGATTGTGTGATCGTCATTTCATTGCCAGACTGTGTGACTTGTCCTTGACCATAGGTCACGCTACTGCCCTGAGGCAAGCCACCTGCAAAAAGTAATGATGTGGAAAAATTAGCAATGCCGGCAGAAAGTGCGGCAAATAAGTTTTTTCGGCCAAACAGCGCACGATTGATTTTTTTACCAGAAGATTTTGCTGATTTACCAACCACACTCGCGAACTCAGACACGACAATCATGCATTGCCGTGCCTCATTCCAAACGGTTGTAAAAATCAGATTCATTCAATCGCACGCAATTCAGTGCCAAAAAAATAGGCACACCCAATTAGAAAGATACTTTATAAACAATACTTTAGTATTGTATTCTATGGGTCTTTAGCGCCTTGTGGCTAAAAGTGAAAAGATGCAATGCACTCTGGTTAAATTGAAAAAAATGAAGTTTTAGATTGCAATTTTATTAATTTTTAAATAACAAAATCCTATCCGTAATTGGAATTGAAGAATAAATTAACTAAAAAGCAATTATTAGAATTAGTTATTAATTTAACAAATCAAAGGAAGAATATGCTGCAACTCAGACCAAATTGTGAATGTTGTGATGTTGATCTAGCTCCTAATTCAACGCAAGCTTATATCTGCTCATTTGAATGCACATTCTGTGAAGACTGCACAAAAAACAAAATGCTAGGGAAATGCCCTAATTGTTTAGGTGAATTAGTTAGAAGACCAATCCGACCTGAGAAAGAACTTTTATCAAATCCTGCTTCAGGCAAAAGAATCAAAAAAGAACACTACTATTAAAACCATTAGAGAGAATTTGCTGAATTCTTAGAACGATACAATGCTGCTTCGCTTTTAAAGCGTCAAAGATAATAGGTATAAAGATTTGATTAAACGCAGGTTTGCCCACATAAAATAAAACAAAAAAGTAATAAACCTGTAAAGTTCAATCTCCAGAATTCAAACGGCTATGAGAGATAAGTAATCAATACTTTTTGTCAGAAGCCTAAGGTCAAACCATGCTCAAACATCAGACATACTTAGCTAGCCTAGTATTAGCACTAGGATCTTTATGGATAACACCTGCGATGGCAATAGAAGAACCAAAATATGAAGTTGTGACGGTAGATGGCCAATTTGAAATCCGACACTACCCACCTATATTAATAGCTGAGACGATTGTAGAAGGTGAGATGGATGCGGCATCCAGCAAAGGATTTAGACTGATTGCTGATTTTATTTTTGGGAATAATCAACTTCCTGATTCAGATAAAAAATCAAAAATAGCCATGACAGCTCCCGTCACTGTTGAACCACAATCATCTAAGATTGCCATGACCGCGCCGGTGACGGTTGAACCTCAAACAGCTCAGACCAACATGAAAGCCGCTAAAACATGGCGTATTAATTTTGTTATGCCTAGTCAATACACCCTAGCGACTATTCCTAAACCAAAAAATAATGCAGTAAGTTTGCGTGAAGTTCCAAGCAAATATTTTATTGTTCACAAGTACTCAGGTTTTAATACGGTCTCAAGAGTGCAGACTAAAACAGATGAGACTGTTGAATGGGCAATAAAACGTTCCTATAAAATGATAGGAACGCCTCAACTGTCGCGCTACGATCCTCCATGGACGCTACCCATGTTTAGACGCAATGAAATCATGCTTGAGATAGCAGCACCATAAAAAATTAAACTGCGGTTTGACAAATACGTCGCGTATTTAACTTAATTTTTTTACGAATTTCTATGAAATTAAGTTGAATCTTTAAACGATTAGCTAAAACAAGCAATAATGGACTAGCTGCTAAGAGACTGATTGGCAAAACAATCATTAGCCAATAGTTTTGAGGGTTTAAGATAGGTAATGCTGCCCACAATAATAAAGAGACCACACAAGACAGCAATCCTAAACCTAAAAAAAATATGCTCAGCACATACAACATGAAACGCATTTTCATGGCATTGAATATATCTCTATACTCTTGAATAATAATATTTTTATAGCTAGTCAATAGAAGCAGCAACAGCTTAGGCTGCTTCAATACTGATTTAGCTGTGACAAGTAGCATTAGTTCGATTTAGTGTGATGACCAGATTCACTACGTGACATCATACCCACAACAGCAACTACAGCTGCACCGATACTAGCGGCAATCAAAACTGCTTTAAATGGCTCATTACGAATCATATGAGAAGCATGATCCATTAAATCATGACTTCTTTTTTCAATTGCATGCTTACCTTTGTTGGCAGCATCTAAGCCTTGATGGGTTAAATTACTAACATGATCGGTGATGCGATTAGAAGCATGGTTTAAGAGCGGCTTGGCTTCCCGCACAAGATCATTTACTGTATCTGAAATATCCGAACCTAGTGCTTTAACTTTATCACCTACAAATTTAACTTCACTCATCTTGCACTCTCTTTCTTGATTAAGTAACCCAAGAAGAATTGTAATTATTATTTATTAAAGAGTCTGCCTGATAGCACACAAAGCGACGAGATCTATAAACGCTGGCTTAACATATTTCTATAGAATAGCCACAACTGTTGACGATGTTACAAAATAAACGCTCGATTGCATGAGCCGATGTACCGTCTGTCAGTCCTAGCTCTATATCAAAAAAAGTATCGTCTAGCTTTAGAAGTAGATCCAGACTCTTGGGTGAGAACCAAAACATTGAACCCGCTGGAAACATAGAATAACGGAATTTTATTTTAAGAAATTGAGAAATTGATTCCACAATATTTGCATCAAATAACATATTGTGATCAGTATGGGAAAGTAAATATTTTTTTGGAACAAACATTCCAATTTTTGAATTATTTTTAAAACGTGAAAGTATCGCGTTCACTTTGGATGAAGAACCAATTAATTCCTTAAAAATATCATTACGAATTTCATCGCCATCCAATCGATAAATGCTACGTTTAGAATGAATTTTACATATAGCTACATAACCAAAATTATTTATAATTTTTAGCATACGTATAAATGGCAAAATATCGCGTCCACGATTTTCTATTAATTCAATGTAAGCATTTGGAAAATCTGTAATAACTTTTTTATATCCTGATAGGGTAGTTACACTTACATATAGATCAAAATTTTGATTTTCAAATGAATTTAATAAATATGAACGAATACTAGGCCACAGATCTTCATAATGTAGATGAAGAATTATTGCACAGTCATTTTTTCGTGATAATGGAATATTTTTATTTATCTCAGGCAGTACATGCGCATCATAATTACAAATAACATCGTAAGTAGTTTGCAGATATCCATAACCGAATTTTTGATCAGGCTCTAGATGTGTGCCCTCTGCCCATTCATTCCAAGCATTGACAAATACTAGCTTTTCATCATTCCTATATTTAGGATTTGAATAAACTTTATTAACTATTGATGAAAGCCACTGCTTATACTTTAACAAACTAAAGTTGTAAAATATATGGCTATTGTTTTTCTTTCGCGCTGTATTGTCCCAAGATAGCATGGCACTTCTAAATAATTTGTACTCAGGCTCTTTACTTAGAATGGCATTTGCAACTACTTGATCGTAGCTATAAATTTGCCCCATATAATCAGGATTAATGATGTCAACATCAGCATTAATATTCCCAGACTTACTATTATGTGGATGGAATTCTACTGCAGCATCAAAATCATAAGGCTCCGGAGTGCTAATCCCGAATGTCTGCGCTGAAATAAGATATAAACCAGGAAATCCATTAAGCACCAACTCATTACGCCAAATTTTTGCAGTTGACGCTATATTCGGAATGAGATTAGCTCTATAAATTATGAGAACGGGCTTGCCATCTATGCATATATATCGCTCATCTTTAAAGTATTTAAGTAAATGTCGAATAAAAGCTAGAGAATCTTCATCACTGTGGTTTTGGGATATTAATATTTCATTCTCTTGACCATCCCATCGACGTGTCCAGTTTTCATTCGCCCAGGTAAGACAAAAAGGCATCGCTACATTTTTATTAGATAGCATCATTTCTAATGGATTATCCATCAGAATTTTTCCACCAAACCAGTAAAAATAATAGCTAAAGCCATATATTCCATATTCTTTGGCTAATTTAGCTTGTTCTTCCATAACTTCTGGAACACGAAGATCATAATAGCCATTATGAATTGGGCAATGAGGTTGATAATGACCAGAGAAATTTGGCTTAGCCTTACCTACATTTGTCCACTCAGTAAATCCCTTACCCCACCATGTATCATTTTCAGGCAAAGGATGAAATTGTGGCAAATAAAAAGCTATTAACTTAACTAATGGAGAAATTGGAGGATTTTTTTGATAGTCGAAATATTTATTCGATGTAGAGTCAAACTCAACGCGTAATATTTCAAGAGGAGCATCTGATTTTTTTATTAATTCCAAATCTAAATTTTTTTTCTTTTGTATCGGAATTTGAATAATTGACAACCTATTTCTTATTCCATCAAAACCTTCATTATGAAAAATATATAAAGTTTTAGTGATTAGTCCGATGACCCCGTTGCTGTGCCGTATTGCTGGTTTTATTTTATTTATGAGATTATTTATTTTTTTAAAAAATAAAACTAATGCTCGCATCGGACTCGTCAAACGCCAACTAGTTGATTCATGAATAGCAGCAATCTCTTTTTTTACAATATTGAAATTTTGCTTTAACGTATTTATTTCATTTCTCGCAATTGCATCAATTTTTTTATATTTTTCAATTTCATCATCTAAAAGTTCAATTTTATTTTTATACCCTTTGATATCATTTTTATATTCAGCTTGTAGTTTATTTAAATCTTCAATCTGATTAATTAAAACTACTAGTTTATTTCTAAGTGAATTATGTTCATTTAATAAATCATTCAATTGATCATCAAAATTACTAATTTGTATTGTTTGGCGATTGAGTTCAACATTATCAGGATGAAATTCTTCCTTTAATATGGGGATGTTCTGATTGCATGAATATCCACAAAATGCTGCAGGCTCTTTATCAAGAATATGATTCTTATAGGTGCTTGTGTAATTCTCATTCTTTAAAAACACTGCTACAAAGTCATTCCACATCCCGTCTTCCTCTATAGGACCTAATTTAGGTGCGATAAAAGATTCTAATAGGAGAGCGGATATACCTTGGCTCTTTGCCCATTTAACCAATGAGTGGCCAGCGTCAGGATAGAAACGCCATCCATCAATAGGATATCGATGAACTTTGCCGTTACTTGGAGCATTTACATACAATAATCCATCAGGTTTAAGTATTCTCAGACATTCAAGGAATAGCATCCAAAAAAATTCAGAATGCTCAAATACTGAACTACAAATTACTGAATCAACTGAATCTGATTCAAATGGAAGTTGATAAGAATCTGCGATCAATATATCAACTCCAGGTCCAGAAACAAAGTCAACACCAACATAAATTGCATTTACCGGAGAAAACTGCCGTAAAGAGCCGTTAATATCAAGCGAACCAATCTCGACTATCCTTAATTGATGAGCATCACCTCTATTAAGGTAAGTAGAAATGAAAATTTCACCATATTTAAGCGCAGATTTATGCATAATCAATTTAACTTTGAATACTAAGTAAGATTGAATACATAGGTAGCCCTAGTATTCCGGTAGCTATACTGGTTGATTCAGACCGAAAAAATAAAGCATCGTGTATCCAGTGTTGATGTATATGGTCATGCTGAGAGCCATGCGCTATAGCGGGACAGACTGAGTAGTCGCCCGCTGAAAGTCTAGGCATTTGAAATCTAAATTCTGCCGTTATCTCACTATTTGCATCACATGACTGAGGGTTATCGGCATAGTTAAGACAAGTGTTATCGCCAAATAAAATTTGTCCCAATCGATCTTTTATATAAAACCCCATAATGATGGATTGCATAGCTACATGGGCGACGGCTCTTATCCTTAAGACTATATGTTCTCCTCCGACTATCCACGACAGAGGACGATTTTCTGCATCAAGGAAAATGACATCTATAATCTCTGCTTCTTTTTTGCCGAAAGATAGAGCGTTTGGATTAAATTGAAAAAGCTTTATATCATTGCGCACGTTACTTCCATTAATAAAATCTTGGCGCTGATCTTTTAAAGGCTGTGATAACGATAACTCTGGCTTTTTTATTATTTCTTGCCTAGTGCCGCTTGATCCTTGAACTGATTCAAAGAATGCTTCTAGATAGCTTTCACATACTGCCTTGGGTGTACCAATCGTTATGAATTTTCCTTGATCTATCCAGATAGCTTTATCACATAAACTACGTACTGAAGCCGTATCGTGACTTACAAATATGACTGTTCCTTGCTGCATAAAACTGCGTAGAAACCGCATACATTTTTGAGTAAAAAAGGCATCACCTACAGCTAGCGCTTCATCTATTACGAGAATATCGGCATTAACATGAGCTATGACTGCAAAAGCTAATCTCACTACCATACCGCTGGAATAGGTCTTTACTGGCTGATCTACAAATTCACCGATATCTGCGAATTGAATGATGTCTTCTAGTCTTTGATCAATTTCCGTTCGTGATATTCCTAGAATTGCACCATTTAAATAAACATTTTCTCGCCCTGTAAATTCCGGATTAAATCCCGAACCTAGCTCTAGTAATGCAGCGATCCGACCTTGGGTATATACATTGCCTGTGCTTGGAGTCAGCGTTCCACAAATCATCTGTAATAAAGTTGATTTACCACTTCCATTGCGACCAATTATCGCTAGTGTTTCTCCTTTTTTAACTTCAAATGAAACATTATTCAGCACCCAGTATTCTCGATAGTAATTTTTCGGCTGCTTGTTAATTAATTTACTAAGCCTAGGCAATACAAACTGTTTCAGTCTATCTCTAGGGTGTTCATAGATTGCATAACATTTCCCCAAATTCTCTATTTTGATAGCGATCTCAGAGCACATCGGAAAACCCTTTACGTGTTTTCTGAAACCACACAAAGCCTAAGTAGTAAATAGATAAAGAAAATAAAAATAAAACCAATACTGATAAAAAGTCTGGCTGACTACCCCAATACATAACTAATCGTGCTTGATCAATGACCAAGGTTAATGGATTGAGTTGAAAAATAAAACGATATTTTTCCGGTATGGCTGTAATAGGATAAAAAATTGGGCTGATAAATAATAAAACATTGAGCATCATTCCTATAAATTGTGATACATCTCGTAAGAACACCCCAAGGGAAGCGAGAATCCAACTTAGTCCCAATATAAATAAAATATATGGGGTAATTACAAGCGGTAAATAAAGTATTGTTACTTGCGGCATTCCTATTAAAATACTATAGGCAATTACCCATATGAATAAGCTAATTAGTCCGTGAAACAAGGCTGCAATCATTATTGCAACAGGAAGGATATCTAACGGAAAAATTACCCTTTTTACATAATTTATATTTGAAGTAATAATCGTAGGAGCACGAATTAGGCATTCTGAAATTAAATTAAATACTAATAATCCAATAAATAAAAGTAATGCAAACTCTGTTTTAGTTTGACTTATTTCATTCCAACGTGCTTTAAAAACCTCACTGAATATGAAGGTATATATACTAAGCATAAATAAAGGATTAAAAAAAGACCACATTAAACCTAGAACTGAGCCTCTATAGCGAATAAGGATTTCTCGCTTAGAAAATTCTTTAATTAATTCCCTGTGTATCCACCAATTTTTCACTATTTGGCTCGGCCTAGAGGGGTAATTTTGCATAATCATTAGGATGTAATTCTTGGTTTTCAAATTTTGATATATAAATTAATTAATTATTTTTATAATTTATTAAATATAATTGCTGTATACAGACCCAAATTTCCTAATAGAGTTTGACGGTATATTTTTATATTTTTAATTTTATGTATTCTTTGATTTAATTTTAATTTTCTTAATTGCATGAATTCATTAAGAGTTTTTTTATTCTCTTCTGATAGTAAGTGACTTATTTTTATTAATGCTGATATATTCTTATCGTTATATTCTTTAAATCTTCCTTTCATTAACAAATATATTCTTAATAAACGTGATTGCCACGTTATATTACAACCCACTAAATTTGATTCATGCTGTCTATAGCGTAAGGATGGATGATTATCATATTTAACAAAACCATCACAACCAATGACTAATAAATACATCCACCAGTCATGCGTAATCACTGGAATATCTGCACCTGCTTCTATTAATAATTTTCTTGCTGATTGATTGAAAAGCATGGTGTTGCCGCCACCAATATTTTGTACTAAAGCATTAGCAAAACTGGGGGGCTTCTCGAATAATGGAGAGAGTCCTATTGCATTATTTTTTTTATCAACGATGATCGTTCTAGAGCAATAGAGAGCTGGCTTATCTTTGTTAATATTTCTTATAAATTTAATTGATCGCTCTAACTTATCTGCAACCCAAATATCATCCTGATCCGAAAATGCGAAATAATCAGCATTAATAGATTTATTACATGCAAGTGTGAGAAAATTTTTAACGAAGCCTGATTTAGGGCCTGAGTAAATAACGACTCGTCCAACTTCGTATTGTTTTTTAAATTTATGGATTATTGCTAAACATTCTTTGCAATCGCCATCATCTGAAACATAAAGTCTCCAGTTTTTATGCGTTTGATTTTTAATTGACTCTAATTGTTCTTGTAAAAATAATTTCCCATTAAAAATACAAAGAAATATTGCTACACTTGGTTTCTCTCTGGAAATTAATGAAGCTGATTTAACTAGCCTCAACCTTATCCTGTCTTTTATCAGCGTTTCAGGTATAGGGTAGTGCTTGTAAGCAATTGATTTTTTTCTTAGTTTATTCATTTCGTAATTTACTTTCCTTAACTAACTCGCATGTCTTGCAAAGAGTTATTTAATTAATAAATTAGCAATATGAATAAAGTAGCTTTAATAAAACACTTTCAAAAATTTAAATACTTTTTTGCATAATGCAATTCCATTTTTAAATAATTGAATTCGTTAAAATCTCTTTTATCGTTTATTTTTTATTTTCTCTAAGAAATTTTTAGGATATAAGCATCTTCAGTTGTAGAGATGTCATTTGACTTTTTTTCTTATCAGTTCAAATAGGTAAGTAAGATTTCATGTGTCCTTAATATTGATTCTTTTTTGTTGCTTTACTTCTATCCATGAAAAAACTCACCTTCTTCTTACTCCTCATCAGCGCCGGCATTGCCCATGCTGATTGGACTCCCGTAGCAGCATCATTTCATGATCCCAAGCTTTATATCGATCCTGATGCAATCAAAATCAAACTTCCAGGTAGGCTGCAGGTGTATCACATTGCTGATTACGCACAGACGCAGATTAAAAATGGGGATGAATTCAGATCAGAGATGTTTGGCTTTGAATACGACTGTGATAAATCTGTTTTTCGTGAGATGGGTCACACTTGGTATAAAGGCGGAATGGCCAGTGACTTGGTTGTCTATTTCAGTAAAGGGGATTGGACTTGGACTACGCCTGAAGTGGGAAGTAAGGAAGACGTGTTGTTGAAAGCGAGTTGTAAATAACACTAAGCTGTCGCAGCATTCACAACGACAGCTTAGATTAGAAGTTAGGCTTGATCAGCATGCGCTGAGGGTAAGGTTTTAACAAAGATTAAAGCAATCAGGCTGATGGACGCCATTACTGTTAAATAGTAGCCAACGTATTGCAAACCTAAGTTGGTCGCTAACCATGTTGCGACATACGGAGCAAACGATGCTCCCAAAATACCGGCTAAGTTAAAGGCAAGTGATGCGCCAGTGTAGCGAACTTCGACATCAAATAAATCTGACATTAAGGTACCTAAAGGGCCAAAACACATCCCCATTAATGCCATACCTAGTGACAGCATTATGACAACCGTAGTACTACCTGCTTGCAGTAGAGGCCCAAGAAATAGGCCTAAAATCATGATGCCGATTGAACCGAGAATTAAGGCTGAAGTTCTTCCTCGACTATCAGAGAGTTTTGCTGAGAGTGGAACCGATATAGCAAAAAATACGATCGACACTAGTTGTAAGACTAAGAATTCTTGTCGGGTATAACCCAATGAACTGGTCGCCCAACTGAGAGTAAAGACAGTAATTAAATAGAATAATACAAACTGTCCCATACCAGACAAGGTACCAAGTATGAGTGCGCGTGGATGTTTTTGAAACAAGGCTAGCATCGGTACTTTAACGCGTTCATTTTTGTCTATGACTTTCTGAAATTCAGGCGTCTCAATAATATTCAGTCGAACATACAGTCCCACTATCACTAAGATAGCACTCGAGACAAAGGGAATGCGCCATCCCCATTCTAAAAAATCAGCTTCAGATAATTGCGTCGTTAAAAGTAAAAATGCCGAACCTGATAAGAAAAATCCTATAGGTGCGCCTAGCTGAGGAAACATGCCATACCAAGCGCGTTTTCCTTTCGGTGCATTTTCTGTAGAAAGCAAAATAGCCCCACCCCATTCGCCACCTAGACCTAAACCCTGTCCAAATCTACATAACGCAAGCAAGACTGGTGCGATGATGCCTATTGCAGCATACGAAGGAAGACAACCTATCAACACGGTTGATAAGCCCATAGTCAAAAGCGAAGCAACGAGCGTTACTTTGCGACCTATACGATCACCAAAATGTCCAAATAAAGCTGAACCTAATGGACGCGCAATAAATGCTAATCCAAATGTTGCTAGCGACTGCAGCATAGCCATGCTGGCGCTTGACGAGGAAAAGAAAATCTTAGGAAAAACGAGAACTGCTGCAGTACCAAAAATATAAAAATCGAAATATTCAATCGTCGTGCCTATCAAACTGGCGATTAATATTTTCCATGGTGAGTTAAGTACCGTGTCACCGGTATGAGATACAGAATTTGGAACTGCGTCCTGATGATTAGTGTTTGTCATTTTTTATAGCGATGTTTGCGTTTTTTAAAAGCCCACAACAAAGACTAGAGCCGGCTCATGATTACTTGCCTAGCATACATATCCAAAGCTATGATGTACAGAGCAACAATATTATTGCCAACATGACTACACTGAGTAAGGAGAGAAGATGAAGCCGAATGCTATAAAACGAATTGGACTAGTAAAACGCCGTAAAGATTTAAGCTACGAAGAATTCGTTAACCATTGGCTTCACACGCATGCAGAATTATGTAAGAAGCTGCCTAACATGCGCCGCTACTCAGTCAATCTGATCGACAGATCGCAAGTCGAAGCATTTGGCTATGATGGTTTTTCAGAACTATGGTTTGATTCAGCTGAAATTTTACAAGCCGCACTAACAAGCCCAGAAGGTAAAACGCTGTTATCTGATTTACCTAACTTCACGGATTCTATACATCCGCTGTTGGTGGAAGATTATTTAATGCTGAGTTAAGTATCTATAACAGTTAACTTTGTACGATTACGCTACGCTAATCGTACCTACCATACTAAAAATTATTCAAAGAATTGTAGGGATGATTAGCGTAGCGACATCATCCGTACATCATTCAATGTTACGCAGCTTTGAGTCCTTGTGGTACGGCTTGTGCTATTTTTTCTGACAGATAATGTGCATCGCGCGCTACTCCAGAAAAACGACCTGATCCCCAAGTATGTAGCCAAGGTAGTCCTAGAAAATACAAACCTGCTTGTGCTGTCACACCACGATAGTGAATGGGTGTACCAACGCCATTAAAGACCGAAGCATGCACCCAACTGAAATCAGGTTTAAAGCCTATGCACCAAATCACACTGGTGATGTTGGCTGACTCAATGTTTAATGAAGTGCGCTCTGTTGATGGTTGCCACACTGGTTCATAACGTGAACCTGCAGGTGCGGTGATGTTATTTTTAGCGATGTAATCATCAATGCTGGCGTTAATGCGGTTATAGACTGCATCAGCCTGATCAAGCGCTTCATTTAAGTTAGGCAAAAATATTGCCTCGCCATTTTGTATATCCGTCATCAAGCCATACAACTCCATGCCATCTTTAGCAAATTGTCGTAAATCGATATCACGACCACCATCACGCCCTGTGACATAGTGATTCGTGTTGTCTCTGACGCCTTCACGCAAAGGATGTTTTTCGACTGGTAGATCGTAGTAATTCATCTCTGCCAGCCATGTCACAACATCTTTACCGCGATAGAAACGAGCACAGCGTGGTGCATCGCCTGTAGCAAGTATGACTTTTTTACCTTCCAGATGTAAGTCTTCAGCAATCTGCGCACCTGACTGACCATTACCAACTACGAGTACTGCGCCTTCTGGTAAATCATCTGCTCTGCGATATTGTTCTGAATGGATTTGTACGATGTGTGCTGGCAAACGTTCTGCCATACGTGGAATGACAGGTTCATGATAAGCACCTGATGCAACCACAACCTGATCAGCAATGAGATTACCTGCTGAAGTGTTGATATTAAAACCGCCATCAAGCTGAGGCGATACTTGTGATACTTTGACACCAGTGAAAGTAGGTGCGTTCACATGCTTTACAAAACCATCAAGATATTCAATGATTTCATCTTTTTTCATGAATCCATCTGGATCATTACCTTGATAAGGCCAGCCTGGTAAATTGCATTGCCAATTCGGCGTGACTAAACAAAAATTATCCCAACGCGCTGTTTTCCAGCTATTCACCACGTTATTTTTTTCAATCACGACATGATCGATTCCAAGTTTTTGTAAGTAATAACTCATGGAGAGGCCGGACTGTCCGCCACCTACGATAGCTACTTGGGTTTTTTGTGGGAGTTTTTGCATGATAAAACTTTCTTAATCAACAGCGATGATTTGTATAGAAGATTCTGCTGGAAATTTTTCCGACAGATGCTCAATTTGACTCAATGAATCCATAGCAGATGAGCAGGCATAACCAAATTTTTCTCTGACTCGCTCAGAAGCAGCATGTAAGCCTAATCTGGCTTGTGCTAAAAATGCTTCTTTTTTATATTCTTCACCATCTTTAAAGTAAGTGTGAATCACAGTTGAAGGTGAATAACAACTGGTTTCTGTTTGATCAGGCCAGCGCACAGTAAAATAAACAGAAGGCATATTTTTTATCTCAAATAATGATGAATATTTATGCAGCTTGCTTAGTCATTTTCTGACTATTTTTTTGTTTGTTCTCTTTGTGTGATGTGATAAATGGTTTTTCATTCCAATCCCATAGCAAACACCGTCCTGCTTTATTCGCTAGCCATACTTCGCTTGACTCAGTAACCGTTCCAACGACCGCTGAATCAATATCTCGTGCAGCAAATTTAGCCATCACATCAGCAACTTTATTCGGACGCACACTCAGTACATATCCGTAGCTAGGAAAAGATTGCAGCCACTTTGCTAGTGGTACTTCACGTGGTCTGGGTATCGCTTCTGGATTAATGATTAAACCCACTTTTGAACATTCCGCTAGCATGAGTGCTGTACCGATTGCACCAGCCATACTGATATCTTTTGCAGCATCACATAAATCTGTTTCAGCTAATTGAGGCAGTAGATCTATATCACCACGCAATCGATGTGAAGGCGCACGGGTGGAAGCATTCCAATACGGCTTACCTGCTTCATATTCACCACGTAAATCAATGGCCATGATTAAGACATCATCGGGTCGAGCATGAAAACTCGTTAATAATTTTTTTGCTCGACCTAATATGGCGACTGCTAATTGCCCAGTTTGACTGCGATTATTCGTATGACCACCTACGACTGGTACACCATATTGTGCTGAAGCTGCAGCCATGCCCTGCATGATGTCTGAGGCAGGATCCATACCCTGACTCCAAACTGCATCAACCACTGCTATAGGACGACCACCCATAGCT
>CANGLD010000013.1 GCA_947454475.1 Oxalobacteraceae bacterium | reverse complement strand
TCGGTGTGCACCACAGTGTTTTCTTGAATATTTGAATTTTCACCAATCGTAATCAGTTCATTATCACCACGCAGCGTTGCGCCAAACCAGATACTGGCATTCGCCTCTATGACGACATTGCCTATGATAGTGGCGGTATCAGTGATGTAGGCATTGGCATCGATGCGAGGCAAAACTGAACCTAATTGATATGTAGCCATAATTTTTATTTAAAATAGAGGATGTCGTAGGAAGTCCCTATTTTAAACCGGCCGCATAGGAATGCGCTGGCTTCACCTTAAGTTGAGTTGATTGTGCGTGCTTTTACTGAATGTCGTGCTGCTGCGTTAATGCTATTGAAAGAGCGTGATATTACTTCCAAAGTGCAAGGGGTACGTGCTTGGGCTGACTCTTTTCTTAAGCAAGAAGTCGTGCTTGATACAGCGTGGAGCAGTACAGAAGACGTGTTAGTGCCAGGCCGTCCTGATAAACCAATTTTGGTATCGCCTCGTTTATTAGAGCGACGTTCTATGGCGACCGAAGAAGGACGCGCTATTTTGATTCATGCCTTAGCGCACATAGAATTTAATGCCATCAATCTCGCTCTGGATGCAGTATGGCGATTCGCCGAAATGCCTGATGCATATTACGCGGATTGGTGTCGTGTCGCAGATGAAGAGGCTTATCATTTTTCTTTATTAAATGCGCACTTACAAACACTTGGTGTTGCTTATGGAGATTTTAGTGCGCATAACACCTTGTGGGAGTTAGCGGAAAAAACGAAGGGTGATGTTTTAGCTCGTATCGCTTTGGTTCCCCGAACCATGGAAGCACGCGGGTTAGATGCTACACCTCTAGTGCGCGCTAAAATTTTACAAGCAGGCGATGCGAAAGCTGCTGACATACTGAGCATTATTTTGCGCGATGAAGTGGGGCATGTTGCAGTGGGCAATCGTTGGTACGCATGGTTATGTGAACAACGTCAATTGGATCCTATTTCAACTTATACAGAATTAGCGCGACGCTATAAAGCCCCAGGTTTGCGAGGGCCATTTAACTTAAAAGCACGACTTCAAGCCGGTTTTACAGAAGCAGAGTTAGCTGCGCTTCCACATCACGACCATAATTTTTAAGAACCTTATTCCACTTTTTATTTAGGTTAACTATTCGCTTTATGAGCACGGTCTTCTTCTTGTAAACGTAACACGCGTCGTTGTACTTTGCCGGTTGTGGTCATAGGAAGTTGAGCTATGAATTCAATTTCTTTAGGATATTCATAGGGTGCGAGTAAACCTCTTACATGCTCTTGTAATGTTTGAATTAAGGCAGCATCACTTGCTGGACTACGTGGGGTTTCAGGCGTTAATACGATATAAGCTTTAACTAAAGCACCACGCTCTGGATCAGGTTTAGGGACGACAGCCGCATTCACCACTGAGGGATGTTTAATTAGACAGTTTTCGATTTCAGAAGGCCCTATGCGATAGCCTGCTGATTTAAACATATCGTCAGCACGGCCCTGATACCAAAGATAACCATCTTCATCACTCTTTGCTAAATCTCCAGTACGACACCAATCACCACTATATTTTTCTTGGGTCGCTTTTGTATTGCGCCAGTATCCAATAAAGAAAACGGGATCAGGATGATTGTGAATATCGTTTCTCTGCACAGCGACTTCACCAATCTCCCCAACTTTTACTTTATTGCCTTCACTATCAATCACCGCAACTTGATGTCCTGGATAAGGCTTACCCATGCTACCGGCTTTCGCAGGCCATTTCTTAGCGCTATTCCCAACGATGTAGTTGATTTCTGTTTGTCCAAACATTTCATTCACTGTCACACCCAGAGCTTCTTCAGTCCAGTTGTAGACAGCATCGCCTACCGCTTCACCTGCACTCATGATGGCGCGCAGATAAAGTTGGTAGTGTTGTCGAGGTGAAGGTACGGCTTTCATCATCATCTTGAGGGCAGTCGGAAAGAGAAAGCTATTCGTGACGTGATATTTTTCCATTAATGTAAATGCATGTTCAGCAGAGAAGCGTTGACGACTCGCGACGATAGGCATACCAAAGTAGAGCGTAGGTAGCAGTGCATCGAGTAAGCCGCCGGTCCATGCCCAATCAGCAGGTGACCAAAACACATCTTCATGCTGAGGAAACCAGTTTTGTGAAGCGACAAAGCCAGTTAAATTACCTAGCAATGCAGATTGCGGCATCAGTGCACCTTTAGGTGCACCTGTGGTGCCACTGGTGTAAATCAAAATCGCTGGGTCAGAGAATTTCGTTTTCACTGGTGTGAAGTTTGTGTCAGCGTTTTGCATGGCGGTGTGCCAATCTATGCTATCGGGCGCATCACAATCAATAGCAATCACATGCTGCAGGTCTGGACAAGTATTTTTTATCTTTTGTAGATTTTCACTCCCTGCTGCATCCGTGATGGCAATGTGAGCTGCACTATCTTGCAATCGGTATTCCAATGCTTCTGGTCCGAATAAAACTGAAAGTGGCATAGCAATCGCGCCTAATTGATGGCAAGCGATATGACACACTGCGACTTCAGGACGTTGTGGCAATACGATGGCAACGCGTGTGCCGCGTGTTACACCATTTGCACGCAAAACATGTGATAAACGATTTGCATCGGCTTGTAGTTGCGCATAAGTCGTGATGCTATCGCCGTGTTCGGCATCATCACAATAAATAGCAACACGATGAGGGTCTTCAGCCCAGCGCGCACAACACCATTCTGCGATATTAAAATCCTCAGGCACATGCCATTGATATTGTTCATACAGTGTGGCGTACTGATCCACGATAGGTTCAGTCGCTTGTGACTGTTGAGTATGAGATGGCGTTGTATGTTTAGTCATAATCGCTCCAGTATAATGGCTTCTTCGCACTAGACGCTTGCTATGAAAACTCATCGTTCTGAATTTATCAACTTACGTGGCTTACGCACCCATGTCATGCATTGGGGTGCAGAAGATGCCCCTATGATTTTTATGCAGCATGGTTGGATGGATGTGGCTGCTTCTTTTCAATTTGTCGTCGACTGCTTAGAGCAGAATTGGCATGTGATTGCACACGACTGGCGTGGTTTCGGATTAACTGAGCGTGCACAGGCTGATTGCTATTGGTTTGCCGATTACTTAGGTGATTTGGATGCACTGCTGACGCATTACTCCCCTGATGCGCCTGTTAATTTACTTGGTCATAGCATGGGCGGTAATGTCGCTACTTTGTATGCAGGTGTGAGACCTGAACGTGTTGCGAAGCTAGTTAATTTAGAAGGCTTCGGTTTACCTGCTACCAAGCCAGAGCAAGCACCAGAGCGTTATGCAACTTGGTTGAATGAATTACGTGTGCCGCCTACTATGAAAACGTATCCAAGTAAGCAAGCGGTGGCGCAGCGTTTAATGAAAACGAATCCGCGTTTATTGCCCGAACGTGCGGACTTTCTTGCCCAGCACTGGGCTGCGCCTGATGCGGATGGACAGTGGCATATTTTGGGTGATCCTGCGCATAAAATCACTAGTGCGATGCTATACAGAGTCGATGAAGCAATGGCATGCTGGGCAAAGATTCAAGCGCCTGTGTTGTGGATGGAAGCGAGTGATACCGATATCTGGCGTTGGATGGGTCCCAAAGACACCGCGCGCTTAGAGATTGATAGGCGTTTACAAGTCATTCCGAATTGCAAACAAGCCATGCTAGAAGATGCAGGTCACATGTTGCATCATGATCAGCCCGCAGCGCTCGCCAAACTCATAGAGCCCTTCTTTTCATCTTGAACAGGCCACAGCGTTTTTCTGGAGCGCGTAGAATGGTGCTTGGTTCTCACTTTACTTGGTTTTAGCAAGCATGCTGAACGTCGATTTACATTGTCATTCACATTTTTCAGATGGTGTTTTTGCACCCGCTGAATTAGCAGTGCGTGCACACTCAAAAAATGTGGATGTTTGGGCACTGACTGACCATGATGAAATTGGTGGCATTCCTGAAGCACGTAAGGCCGCAACCGATATTGGTTTGAAATTTATCGCAGGTGTGGAAATTTCCATTACTTGGGCAAATAAAACCGTACACATCGTCGGATTAAACATCGATGAAAACTGCGCTGAATTACGACAAGGATTAGCTTCAGTTAAAAGCGGACGCTCGAATAGAGGGCAGGAAATAGCAGCTGAACTTGCCAAGGTTGGTATTGCAGGGGCATATGAAGGGGCAGTCAAATATGCAGATCATCCTGCTTCTTTATCGCGTACACATTTTGCGCGTTACATCGTTGAGTTAGGTTTGCATGACAATGTAGGCGATGTGTTTCGTCATTATCTTGCAGAGGGTAAGCCTGGGTTTGTGCCACATCGTTGGGGCACCTTAGCCAATGCAGTGAAATGGATACACGCAGCAGGTGGTCGTGCAGTGGTGGCTCATCCAGGTCGTTATGATTTTACCCAGCTAGCTTTAGATGCCATGCTCGATGAATTTTGTAGTTTGGGCGGTGAAGGTATCGAGGTTGTGACGGGCAGTCACACCCCCGATCAATATCAGGAATTCGCTAAGGTTGCGCAGCACTATGGATTATTGGCTTCACGTGGCTCAGATTTTCATGGGCCAGACGAGTCAAATTATGATCTTGGTAGCTTGCCCCCATTGCCTGCAGGGCTTAAAACTATCTGGCATGATTGGCATGTCGATTGATTATTAAATTGACACCAAAGTCAACACTCGGTTCTTCATCTAAGCACTTGAAAATTTTCTCTACGCCCAGATATCCAGTTCACCGACTCGTCCTCGCTTAGCTTCTATGGATTGAGTGGGTCATTTTTCCGACTTCGTTTGGAGCTTCTACACTATGAAAAGAATTTTCTTATTTGTTCTGACCAACATCGCTGTGATAGCGGTCATGACTATTATCTTATCGGTATTAGGCATAGATCGTTATCTGACAGCACAAGGTTTGAATGTGCCTATGCTGTTGGCGTATTCACTTGTTGCAGGTTTTACTGGTTCGATTTTTTCACTGCTCATTAGTAAACCTATGGCCAAGTGGTCGACGGGTGCGCAAGTAATTGAACAGCCTTCGAACTCTACAGAACAATGGTTAGTCGACACAGTACGCACACTAGCTAACCGTGCTGGTATCGGTATGCCTGAAGTCGCTGTATATGAAGGTGAACCGAATGCTTTTGCGACAGGTGCATTTAAGAATGACGCATTGGTAGCGGTATCGAATGGCTTGTTAGCAAATATGACGCGTGAAGAAGTAGAAGCCGTGTTGGGTCATGAGATCGCTCACATTGCAAATGGCGATATGGTGACGCTAACCTTGATACAAGGTGTGTTGAATACTTTCGTGATTTTTCTCTCACGTGTAGTGGGTTATGCAGTCGATCGTGCTTTAGCGCGCAATAATGATGATGCACCTGGCATAGGCTACACAATCACCGTGATTGTTTGCCAAATTGTATTTGGCATTATGGCGTCAATGATCGTAGCTTGGTTCTCACGTTATCGTGAATTTCGTGCTGATGCGGGTTCATCACACTTACTCGGTGGACCTCAACCTATGATGAATGCACTGGCAAGATTACGCACTATGCAAGAAAGTCATTTGCCTGAATCAGTTGCAGCTTTTGGTATTGCACAATCGGGTGGATTCTTTTCATTGTTTGCAACGCATCCACCGTTAGAAGAAAGAATTGCCGCTTTACAGAGTCAACATTAATTGACTTCTAACTTCATGCACGACAGCCAACTGGCTGTCGTATTTTTTTATATCTATGATTTGCTTGACGTATGAGTCAGTTTTTTCAAATTCACCCTGATAATCCCCAACACCGTTTAATCAAACAAGCGGCGCAGATTGTGGGTGCGGGTGGCATCATCGCTTTGCCAACGGATTCTAGTTATGCATTGGTATGTCATCTCGATGATAAGAATGCAGTTGAGCGTTTACGACGCATTCGAGAAATTGATGATAAACATCACCTGACTTTGCTTTGTCGTGATTTGTCCGATATTGCGAATTACGCCAAGGTAGATAATCGTCAGTATCGTTTGTTGAAATCCGCCACGCCTGGTCCTTATACCTTTATTTTAGAAGCCACCCGTGAAGTCCCTAGGCGGCTCTCGCATCCTTCACGCAAAACCATAGGGTTGCGCGTTCCACAACACGCTATAGCGCAAGCCCTGTTGGAAGAATTAGGGCAGCCCTTAATTGGCACGACACTGATGTTGCCGGGTGAAGTTTTACCTTTGAATGATCCCGAAGAAATTCGTGAACATCTAGAAAAGCAGTTAGATTGTGTGATTGATGGTGGCGGTTGCAGTCTAGAACCCACCACGGTGGTGGATTTGACTGGCTCTGAGCCAGTTGTACTGCGCGAGGGACGTGGCGCCATAGGCTTGTTTGCCTAAGTCGAATTTCTAGCGCTTCCCTCTGATAAAATCGAGCTAATGAACGATATAGTCCAAGCAATTGCAGTCAACGCTCTGCCCATCATTTTTGCGATTACCTTGCATGAAGCGGCGCATGCCTATGCCGCCAAGCATTTTGGCGACCTAACAGCTTATGCACAGGGTCGCATGAGCTTGAACCCAGTTAAGCATATCGATTTATTTGGCACGATATTGATACCACTCGTTTTAGCGTTGTTAAAGAGTCCGTTTATATTTGGTTACGCCAAACCGGTGCCTGTCGATTTTTCACGTTTGCGCAATCCGAAACGTCATATGGCGTGGGTTGCCTTAGCGGGGCCAGCAGCGAATCTCATCATGGCCTTGATATGGATGGTGGTGTTTTATTCACTCGATGCTGCGGCAGTAGATGAAGAATATTTTTTTCTGGTCGCGAAGGCCGGTGTTTTTATTAATTTAGTTTTATTTGCGTTTAATCTTTTTCCTTTGCCGCCTTTAGATGGCGGAAGAATTATGACCAGCATTTTGCCCTTGCGTTATGCGATTAAATTTGCCCGCATAGAGCCGTATGGTTTTTTCATCGTGCTTGGATTGATGATGTTGAATTTGCTGCATTACTGGATGGTGCCGGTGATTGGTGCTGCGAATATCGTATTAAATCTACTTGTTTATCCCCTTAAAACTCTTTTGAACTGATTCTGCTATGTATCCCGATCGTGTTGTTTCTGGCATGCGTCCAACAGGCGCTATGCATCTTGGTCATTATCACGGTGCTTTAAAAAACTGGGTAAGGCTGCAATCTGAGCATCCGTGTTTATTTTTTGTAGCGGACTGGCATGCGCTCACCACGCACTATGATGATCCATCGATTATCGAGAGCAGCACATGGGATATGGTGATTGATTGGTTAGCTGCAGGTATCGATCCTTCACAAGCGACGATATTCATACAATCTAAAGTGCCTGAGCATGCAGAATTGCATTTGCTGCTTTCTATGTCTACGCCTTTGGGTTGGTTAGAGCGCGTGCCGACATATAAAGATCAACAAGAAAAACTCGCAGATCGTGATCTTGCTACTTACGGTTTTCTTGGCTATCCCTTATTGCAAGCTGCTGATGTTTTAATTTATCGCGCAAGCATGGTTCCAGTAGGTGAAGATCAAGTGCCGCATGTAGAAATGATGCGTGAAATTGCACGTCGTTTTAATCATTTATATGGACGTGAAAAAGATTTCGAAGAGAAGGCGCGTGAAGCCGTCAAAAAGCTAGGTTCCAAACGTGCCAAGTTGTACAACGAATTGCGCACTGAATATCAAGAGCAGGGTAAGGATGATGCACTTGAACAAGCTAAGGCTTTACTCGATGATGCACAAAATCTTTCTATGAGTGATAGAGAAAGATTGTTTGGTTATCTAGAAGGTAGTCGCAAACTGATTCTGGTTGAACCGCAAGCTTTACTCACTGAAGCATCGCGTTTGCCTGGGTTGGATGGACAGAAAATGTCTAAGAGTTACGGCAACACGATTGCATTGCGTGATGACACGGAAACCGTGACGAAAAAAGTGCGCACCATGCCGACTGATCCAGCTCGTGTACGTCGTACTGATGCTGGCGATCCTGAAAAATGTCCGGTCTGGCAATTCCATATGGTGTATTCCGATACACCGACTAAGGAGTGGGTAGTCAAAGGATGTAAATCAGCAGGTATAGGTTGTTTGGAATGTAAACAACCAGTGGTTGATGCAATTTTAAAAGAGCAAGAACCTATGCGTGAACGTGCGCAACAGTATCTAGATGATCCTTCATTAGTACGTGCAATTGTTGCCGATGGCTGCGATCAAGCACGTAAACATGCGCAAGAAACTATGCGGGATGTGCGTGAAGAAATGGGTTTGTCTTACAACTAATTTGCTAGCCATGACAACTCACCTAAGCCAAGTCCGCGCATCAGCTTGGGTGCAGCGTTTTGCTTCTCGTATTCCGCAAGGTGTCGTGTTGGATTGTGCCAGTGGCGGTGGGCGTCATGCACGACTGCTTGCAGAGTTAGGATATAAAGTCTTAGCTTGTGATCGTGATGCTGCTGCATTAGCGACAATTCTGCATCCTCAGATTACTTGTGTGCAGTGCGATCTCGAAGCTGAAGACGCACAGCATCATGCCAACTGGCCTTTTGCCCCACATCGTTTTGCAGGCATCGTGGTGACGAATTATTTACATCGTCCATTGTTTCCTGCCATGTTGGATAGTCTTGTACCGGGTGGAGTCTTGATATTCGAAACTTTTGCACAAGGTAATGCGCAATTCGGTAAGCCGAGTAATCCTGATTTTTTGCTTGCACACGGCGAATTAGCTGCGACTCTCCAAGCTGCTGGGGATTTCCATATATTGGCCTACGAAGATGGCTATGTCAGCCAGCCTAAGCCGGCTATGGTGCAAAGAATATGTGCCATTAAGCATAGCGATGCTGACACTGCCCAGCACCTTAGTCTGGATTAAGTCCGGCTCTCAGTCAGTCCATCTCCATCCCATTCGGGCGCAATTCTTATAAAAACTATGCCAACAGATGCGCCGGCTGGCATGGCTATCCGCTACAATCACGCTTTCGATTTTTTGTGATGGCACAAACATGATCAAGGGCAGCATTGTTGCGATAGTCACACCTATGCATGAAGATGGCAGTCTGGATATGCCGACTTTGCATAAGCTGCTGGACTGGCACATCGCAGAGGGTACGGATGGCATCGTCATTGTTGGTACAACAGGCGAATCGCCTACTGTCACCGTTGAAGAGCATTGCGAATTAATTAAATCGACCGTAGCGCATGTAGCAGGCCGAATTCCTGTGATTGCAGGCACTGGCGGTAATTCAACCGCTGAAGCCATAGAGCTCACCCAGTTTGCTAAAAGCGTAGGCGCAGATGCGACCTTGCAAGTGGTGCCTTACTACAATCGTCCTACCCAAGAAGGGATGTTTCAGCATTTTAAGAAAATCGCTGAATCCGTCGATCTGCCTGTCATTCTCTATAACGTGCCCGGTCGTACTGTTGCCGACATGAGTAATGAAACCATCGTCAGGTTAGCTGCAGTGCCAGGAATAGTCGGTGTGAAGGATGCAACCGGCAATATAGGCAGAGGCTCTGAATTGCTACGCTTGGTTCCATCTTCTTTTGCAGTGTATTCAGGCGATGATGCAACCGCCATGGCTTTAATGTTCTGTGGTGCGAAGGGGAATATCTCGGTCACAGCGAATGTGGCGCCTCGCGCTATGCACGAGCTCTGCGCAGCATCGATCGCAGGTCATGTAACTGAAGCGATTTCAATCAACAATCGTCTCATCCCATTGCATAACAAATTATTTGTCGAACCCAATCCCGTACCCGTCAAATGGGCCTTAGCGCAAATGGGGAAAATGCCAGCCGGTATACGTTTACCCTTGGTTCCCATGGCACAGGCTTACCATGAGACTGTACGTGGGGCGCTGCGTGAAGCCGGTGTATTACAATGAGCTGTTTAATTTACCTAGAATGTTTTCGTTTTGATATGACCACAACTTTTCAGAGTATGACCAGGCAAGCTTCTTTCCCATTTCGTTTTATCGCCATTGCCTGTCTGTTAGCAGGGGTCACAGGCTGTAGCACTGTCAGCGACATGCTAGAGCCGGATAAAATCGACTACAAGAGCGCAACACCAACTAGCAAAAAAGGCGGACTCGAAGTCCCACCGGATTTGACGCAAATGAAAGGTGACAATCGCTACGATATCCCTGACAGCAAGCGTGGTTCAGCAACAGCATCAACCTATAACGCGCAGCGTGGCGTCAATACTGGATCGAGTGCGACACCGGATGTCGCAGCGCCTGTCTCTGGTAAAGAAATTCGCGTAGAACGCGCAGGATCTCAGCGTTGGTTGGTAGTCAAACAATCACCAGAAGTGCTGTGGCCACGTGTCAAAGAATTCTGGCAAGAGTCTGGATTTTTGATTGCATCTGAAGTGCCAGATGCTGGTGTGATGGAAACAGATTGGGCTGAAAATCGCGCCAAAATCCCACAAGACATTATTCGCAACACTATCGGTAAGGTGTTGGATTCTCTTTACTCCACAGGTGAGCGTGACAAATTCCGTACACGTCTAGAGCGTAATGCTGACGGCAGCACAGAAATTTTCATTAGTCATCGTGGTGCACAAGAGGTGTTCACAGGTCAAATGAAAGAACGCACTATGTGGACAGCACGTCCTTCTGATCCTGAGTTAGAAGCAGAGTTCTTAGGTCGTTTGATGGCAAGACTGGGCACTGATCAAAAAGTTGCGAAAGCGGCTTTGGCATCTGCTAAATCAGAGCGTCCTAAAGCACAAATTGAAAAAGATCAGGCTGGTTCGTTCGTAAAAATTGAAGAAGGCTTTGATCGTGCATGGCGTCGTGTTGGTTTAGCGTTAGACCGCGTAGGCTTTACGGTTGAAGATAGGGATCGTAGCCGTGGTCTGTATTTCGTGCGTTATGTTGATCAAGCTAACGATGCACAAAACAAATCTAGCGAACCAGGTTTCTTCTCAAAATGGTTTAGTAGTTCTAAAGACGATAAAAAAACTGCCGTTCGTTATCGCATCGCTGTCAAAGAAACAGGCAACAGCACGCGTGTTAGCGTACAAGATGACAAAGGCAATGTCTCTTCAGCAGAAAATGCAGCACGCATACTCTCCCTGCTGAATGAACAACTGAAGTGAAGTTCAAGTCTGTATTGCCTGGGCAGGTGCCCAGGTGAGATTTGCTAGTTTGGGAAGTGGGAGCGAAGGCAATGCGCTCCTCATCTCTTCTTCCTCAGGTAACACCACTATCATGCTCGATTGCGGCTTCGGTTTAAAAGAAACCGAGCGCCGCTTGCAGCGTCTGCAATGTGATCCCTCTACGCTAGGCGGCATTCTAGTCACGCATGAACATTCAGATCATGTCGGTGGCGTCTTTAAACTTGCGCGTCGCTATCAACTACCCGTTTGGATAAGTCATGGCACGCTGCAAGCCGTAATCGCCCAATCTGATGGTGTGGATATTCGCCTCTGTCGCGACAATACATCCTTCACAATCGGTGAGTTAACGCTGCAGCCTTATACCGTTCCACATGATGCACGTGAGCCCCTGCAATACGTTGCTAGCGACGGTGAAAGGCGATTAGGTGTCCTAACGGATATTGGCATGCCCACACCGCATGTAGTGGCCGCCTTGGGGCTGTGTGATGCGCTGCTGTTGGAATGTAATCATGACAGCCAGATGCTGGCCGACTCTTCTTATCCGCATTCTTTGAAATCTCGTATCAGTGGACCTTATGGTCATCTCTCGAATGATCATGCGTCACAGATTTTAGATGCCGTGGATAGAAGTCGATTGAATAAAGTGGTGGGTGCACATTTATCTCAGCAAAATAATACGCCTGAGCTGGCACGTCTTGCGATTGAGGCTGTAGTCGGGGAAGAAGAGGTAGAAGTTCTGATCGCTTGTCAGGAGCAAGGTTTTGACTGGTTGGCTTGTGCCTGAGTACCTTAGCTAAGTTGGTCTGCAGGCGATTAAGTCATTAAGCATGCAGGCAACAAAAAAGCCGCCCGAGGGCGGCTTTTTTGATTTGAAGCTGAAGATTACTTCTTCTCTTCGGCAGCAGGTGCAGCAGCAGGAGCAGCAGCTGGAGCTTCAGCAGCAGGAGCAGCTGGAGCAGCAGCAGGAGCTTCAGCAGCAGGTGCTGGTGCAGGAGCAGCAGCTTCTTCTTTTTTACCGCAAGCAGCCAAAGCCAAAGCCAACAGAGAAGCGATCAGCAACGAATTTTTCATGATTTTCCTTCAGTTAAAGTAAAAAATAGAACTCAAAAAATAGATTAATAACTACCGGTAGTTATCGCACTTTCAGGACGTTTTTTTGATGCTGCAGCGTGTATTGACGCACTGCCGCATCGACAAAACTTCCTAACCGGAAATTATACGGGGTTTGTATAAAAACCTGCAAGACGTTTGTTAAAAATCGTCTGATTTTTATTCAAATTGTTTTCACAACATTGCGCAATTCGACATGCACACCAAGCCTAACTATTTTCAACTTTAAAACTATTTTCGCAAACGAAACAAACTCAACTAAAGGATTTCTATCCAGCCATCGCAATACCAGCTAAATAAACTTTCACGCAGATCGACAGAACCGGTTTTTACCGCGCCAGCTTCGAGTTGGCGCTGATTTGCCAATTTAATAAGCATGTTTCGGTCATTCGTATTTGGCATAAATGACAAACCGTTAATGAAAATAGTCTTATTGCGATACAGCATACGGCTTTTTCTGGAGAGCTTAAGCCCTTGTTTTTCCGAAGCTGCAGCAAAGCGTGCGGCGCTTAAGCAGGGAGAGGGTGGGTCAAAAAAAACAGAGTTTTTGGGCTCTGAAAAATACTCACCCAAGAAGAGTTCGATATCGGATGACGTAAATGCGAGCTTATTAAATTGTTTAACGACTTCTTGAATAAGCGCATCGCCTAATTGCGCCGGTGGTTGTTCGGATAGTTTGCCTGCATCGCTATACATACCTTGCAGATCGATGGAATCGGCCATGAAGGTTAAGAAGCTTTCTCCCAGTTCTTGCCATGACGGCGCACGATAACCTATGGAATACGTCATACATTCACCGACAGCGACACCTTCGTGGGCATAGCCGGGTGGTAAGTAGAGCATGTCACCGGGTTCCAGCAGGAATTCCTGATCTGGAGTGAAGGTCTGCAGAATTTTGAGAGGCAAATCGGGTTGTAGCGTCAGGTCTTTTTGCGCACTAATACGCCAACGACGCTGTCCACTGGCTTGCAATAAGAACACATCATAAGAATCAAAATGCGCACCAACGCCGCCGCCATCGGTGGCGTAGCTAATCATCAGGTCATCTAGTCGACTGTCAGGAATAAAGCGGAACTGATTCAGTAGTGTTGATGCCTGATCATGATGGAGATTGACGCCTTGTACCAGCATGGTCCAGTTTTTCTGGCTGACCTTGGGACTAGTCGTGATTGGGCCATGCTCTAATTTCCAGTTGCCACGAAATTGTGTAATGAGACGGCTTTCAACATCGTCCCGTTCCGCCATCTCTAGCAATTCATCGCGCGACAACACAGGTTGCATGTCGGGTATGGCTTGCCGGATTAAAAGTGGTTTTTTCTGCCAGTATTTCTGAAGAAATTGCTGGGTTGTGACAGAACCTAATATGCTGATTTTTTCCATGGGCTCATTATATCCGTGCATCTGGTTAATCAAGAGTGGGTAATGTGGAGCGGTATAATGCGATTTGTTTTTAAAAACAACGAGAAATTATTATGAAGATTGCTAAAAACGCCGTTGTCAGTGTGCAGTACAAATTGTCCGATGCTCAGGGCAGTCTGATTGAAGAAAGTCGTGATCCCATGCTGTATTTACACGGCGGTTATGGCAATACCCTACCTAAAATTGAAGAAGCTCTAGAGGGACATGAGGTTGGCTATCAGGTCACCGTTCAGCTAGAACCAGAGGACGCCTTTGGTGAATACGACGCCAAGCTCGTTAAGATAGAGCCACGTAAGTTATTTCCTGCAGAAATAGAAGTTGGTATGCAGTTTGAAGGTGAACCAGAAGACTCAGATAGTGATGACGATGAAGTTCGCGTCTTCACCATTACCGATATTGCAGATGACAAGGTTGTGTTAGACGGCAATCATCCTCTAGCCGGTATCGCTTTGCGATTTGCCTTACATGTGATTGAAGTGAGAGCGGGCTCAGCGGAAGAAATCGCGCATCAACATGTACATGGACCACATGGACATCACCATCATCACGATGACGACGATGATGAAGAAGGCGATCAAGTTCGTACGATACAACTGCAATAACAAGCGAGGCTCTTTGATCAGCGTTTGATTAAAGAGCCCTTAGCGCCTTTATCTTATTCCTCGCGTGCTACAAGTTTTTTTAGCTGATAGAGTGCGTCTAATGCTTCACGTGGAGTCAAACTGTCTGGATCAAGTTCAGACAGCGCACGCAATGCTTCTGCATCAGTTGTTTTAATTGCTGCCATCGTCTCTGCATCAGCATCTGCAATCAAATCCGTTTCCTGTGCCTGACTTGAGCGCACAAATAAATCAAACTGTCCTTGTGCTTGCAACGATTGTTCTTCCAACGTTGCTAGATGTTTACGTGCTGCGCGTATGACTGGATTAGGTACGCCTGCAAGTTGCGCAACTTGTAAACCATAACTTTGCGAAGCAGGGCCATCTTGCACAGCATGAAGAAAAACAATACTGTCTTTATGTTCAACTGCAGCTAGATGCACATTGGCGCAGGCAGCATGCGCATTCGGTAATTGTGTGAGTTCGAAATAATGCGTTGCAAACAAGGTGTAACTCTTTGTTTGTTCTATCAGCCATACCGCAATTGCCCAAGCTAAGGCTAGTCCATCAAAAGTTGATGTGCCACGACCCACTTCATCCATTAGCACCAGAGATTGTTCTGTAGCGCCATGCAAAATCGCCGCAGACTCCGTCATCTCCACCATAAACGTGGAGTAACCAGCAGCCAGATCATCAGCTGCACCGATACGCGTAAAGATACGATCTATAGGACCTATCACTGCTGAGGCGGCAGGTACATAACTTCCCATATAGGCTAACAACGTAATCAATGCGAGTTGGCGCATGTAAGTGGATTTACCACCCATGTTAGGGCCGGTGATTAATAACAAGCGTCGCTCTGGAGAGAGAGTGCAATCGTTAGCGATAAAACGCTCGATTGAATTTTCTACGACAGGATGACGTCCTTGCACAATATGCAGCCCAGCTTTCGCACTCAGCTCTGGTTTGCACCACGCATGTTTTTCTGCATGGTGAGCCAAGGCCATCAACACATCTAGCGTTGCTACTGCGGTTGCGATGCTTTGTAAACTAGGTATGAACTGCGCTAGATCGATGAGCAATTGATCATAGAGTTGTTTTTCACGCGCTAAAGCACGATCTTGTGCTGACAATGCTTTGTCTTCAAACGCTTTTAATTCAGGTGTGATGTAACGTTCTGCATTTTTTAAAGTTTGTCTGCGACGATAATCATCCGGTACTTTTGCAGTTTGACCATTCGATACTTCAATATAAAAACCATGTACGCGATTATATTCAACGCGAAGATTAGCAATACCTGTTCGTGCACGTTCACGTGTTTCTAAATCTAATAAAAACTGACCAGCATTTTCAGATAAGCCGCGCAACGTATCGAGTTCTTCATCATAGCCATCTGCAATCACGCCACCATCACGCACCACGGCAGAGGGTTCTTCGCGAATTGCGCGAGCCAGAAGAGCATGGCAATCAAGTGGTGTGTCGCAATGCGTGAATAGAGTATGAAGTAGTTCACCTACTTGTATCGAGTCTGGATAATGTGCGGCTAGTTTTTTTGCAATAGCGGGAAGTTCTGCTAAGCCATTGCGCAAACCGGCTAAATCTCGTGGTCGTGCTGAAAGCAAAGCAATCCGACTTGCAATGCGTTCAATATCAGGAATGCTGCTGAGCGGTGTTGTTAATTCTGAGACTAAATCTGTTTTGATGATGGTTGCAATAGCAGCATGACGTTCTTGCGCATGTAATTGATTGCGACTCGGATGATGTAACCAGTGTCGCAATAAGCGTGAACCCATAGCTGTACGACAGTGATCGAGTAAGGATAAGAGAGTGGATGATGCATGCTGTTCACTAGCACGTAGCGGTTCAGTTAATTCTAAATTACGACGCGTAGCTGCATCTAAACCTATATATTCATTTTCAGTTTCAACATGTAGAGAGCGCACATGCTGGCATGTTTGTCCTTGCGTTTGACGCGCATAGAGTAGTACGGCGTTAGCAGCGCCGATGGAGACCGTATGTGAACTGATACCAAATCCAGCCAGTGTGGATGTACCAAAATGTTCTTGTAAATTTTTTTGTGCAGCACTGATGTCAAAATGCCAGTCAGGTACTGTGGTGCAAATCACAGCAGATAAGCCTTGCAATTGCGACGCGTGTTCTTGAGAAATGAGTATCTCTGCAGGTGCTAAACGTTCGAGTTCTTGTTTTAATCTAACGGCAAGTTGATTTTCTTCTAGCGTGAATTCAGTCAAACCAAATCGTCCACTAGCTAGTGACAACCACGACAATCCCACTACAATTTGTTTACGTTTCGGTTGTAGATAAATAGCCAGTAGAGGCCTCTCTGTTTTTTCAGGAAGTAATTCACTCTCTATCAACGTACCCGGCGTAATGACGCGTTGTACACGGCGTTCTACGGGGCCTTTACTGGTTGCGGGATCACCGATTTGTTCACAAATCGCAATCGATTCACCGAGCTTAACGAGTTTCGCTAAATATTGATCTGCTGAGTGGAAGGGTACACCCGCCATTTTGATGGGGTTGCCGTTTGATGATCCACGTTGAGTGAGTGTGATACCTAAAAGGCGTGACGCTTTTTCTGCATCTTCAAAAAATAATTCATAAAAATCACCCATACGATAAAACAGCAGCATATGCGGATACTCCGCCTTGATGCCTAAATATTGCCGCATCATAGGCGTGTGTTGCTCTATACGGTTGGGCTCGCTGGCTGTCATGCTGGTAATCAGTTACGGCGCTATGGTCGAGTTAGTTGGATGTGAGGCGAAAATGTAGCACAGTGCAGCAACCTACCTGTCAGCTGCCTGTACTAAAAATTATTTGCCTCGCATGGTACGACGTGTTTGTGTATTACCTTGTACCGGTTTTTGTTGGGGTCGGTTAGCTCTGTTGGCTTGTGCATTATGTGAGCCAGGTGTTGCAGGTTTTGCACCTGAAGTTGTAGGCGTGCGTTGTTTCGCACCTGAGTTGTTTCCAGAGCCCGCAGCTTGCGTAGTTTTTCTGGCAGGTTTACTTTGACGACCAGCACCTGCATGACCGCCTCTTCCTGTTCTGGACTGCGTGCGATGTTCTTGACTGCGTAATTGTATCGGCTGTGGTTTCGCGTTTGGATCAGGTTCAAATCCTGCGATCACTTCCACACTGATTTCACGTTTGATAAAGCGCTCGATATCATGCAAAAGCGATTTTTCATCTATACAAACCAATGACACTGCTTCACCTGAAGAACCTGCTCGTCCCGTTCTACCAATACGATGTACATAATCTTCAGGGACGTTAGGCAAATCATAGTTAACCACATGCGGCAGCTGATCAATATCGATGCCACGTGCTGCAATATCCGTAGCAACTAAGACTTGTAATGAACCGTCTTTAAATTCTGCTAAAGCACGAGTGCGAGCAGCCTGACTTTTATTGCCATGTATAGCCATCGCACTAATATCGGCTTTGCCTAATTGCTCAACTAATTTATTCGCACCGTGTTTAGTACGTGTAAACACTAATACCTGAAACCAGTTTTTTTCTTTAATTAAATACGACAGTAGTTGATGTTTACGATCACGATCAACGGGATGAATTTTTTGTGTAATGACTTCTACAGTAGAGTTACGTCGCGCCACTTCAATTAAAGCAGGGTTGTTCAGCAAGCCATCAGCGAGTGTTTTGATTTCATCAGAAAACGTCGCAGAAAATAATAAGTTTTGACGCTTAGCAGGTAATGCTGCAAGTACTTTGCGAATGTCACGGATAAAACCCATGTCCAGCATACGATCGGCTTCATCAAGTATGAGGATCTCTACGTGCTTAAGATTGACAGCACCTTGTTGCATTAAATCGAGTAAGCGACCCGGTGTCGCCACTAAAATATCCACGCCTTGTTTTAAACGCAGAATTTGTGGATTGATATTCACGCCACCAAACACAACAGCTGAAGATAATTTCACGTACTTACCATAGGTACGTACGCTTTCTTCTACTTGTGCAGCGAGTTCACGCGTAGGAGTCAGAATTAATGCACGTACATGACGTTGTGTGCCAGTTGGAAGTGCACGTGATGATAATAATTGCAGAACGGGTAGCGTAAAGCCTGCTGTTTTACCCGTGCCTGTTTGTGCACCAGCTAATAGATCGCCCCCTTTTAATACAGTCGGTATGGCCTGTGTTTGTATGGGAGTAGGAATGGTGTAACCGTGCTCGCTAACAGCGCGCACAATCGGTTCGGACAAGCCGAGTTCAGCAAACGACATGATTGAGTTTCCAGTTGCAACCTGCCGCAAATTTCTGGCGCCAGTCACAGGTCGCAGGATGAGGTGAGAAGAGACTTCGTGACAGGAAGACTGGAGAGCCTGTCATAGGAGGCCGCAGTATAACAGCGCTATCGTGATTGCGTGATGCCCTAAGTAGGCGTTTTGTTTAAATAAAGCTTAACGCGCAAAAGGACTCAACACATTAATCATTTGGCTGAATATTTTTGGTGAGGCAGCAATGACATCGCCGTGATAGAGGTAATCTGCATCACCACTAAAATTGCCCACAATGCCACCTGCTTCAGTGATCAAGAGTGAACCTGCTGCCATATCCCATGGCTTGAGTTTTTTCTCAAAAAAACCATCTAAGCGACCAGCTGCTACATAAGCTAAATCGAGTGCTGCTGCACCCGGTCTTCTCAGACCTGCTGATTTTTCAGTCATGACTTTAAACATTTTTACGTATTCATCTAAAGCACTCAAATCGCTATAAGGAAAACCAGTACCAATTAAGGCATCGGCTAATTTATCGCGCTTAGCAACACGCAATCGCTTATCGTTTAAATAAGCGCCGGCACCTTTACTTGCTGTAAAGAGTTCATTGCGAGTGGGATCGAAGACTACGGCTTGTGTTATCTGGCCACGATATTGCAAACCGATAGAGACTGCGTATTGTGGAAAGCCGTGTATGAAGTTGGTAGTGCCATCAATAGGATCAATAATCCAAACATGTTCATTTTCATCATGCAAATTTGCTGAAGCACCAGATTCTTCTGCAAGAATCGCATGATCTGGATAGGCTTGCTTTAACACATCAATGATCGCGCGTTCTGCGGCCTGATCAACTTCAGTCACAAAATCATTATGGTGCTTTTGTGTGACCTTAAGCTGGTCGACATCAAAGGATGCACGATTGATGATAGTGGCGGCACGACGCGCGGCCTTCACCGCAGTGTTGAGCATGGGATGCATAGCGATTCCGTTAAAATTGCCTTCGCAAGCTTGGGCGAGGGCGAAACATGGGATTAATGAGCGTTGCACGGCAATTAAGCTGCGCGATGCACGTATTCTAATGGAAGCTGTGCTAAGTGACGCAAAGAGTTATATGCTAGCCCTAAAATTTTATTCATACAGCACTGCAAACCTAACTTGAAATTCAAGCCTGCAATCGGCTCAAATTTGACTTAGTCCTCTCACTGTCACCTCAATTTACGTAAATGCACGCAACTGCACCCTACTATGCATAGTGATTCTCCCAATTTGTTTGATCGCGTGCGTTTCGTTTTAGTTGAGACTAGTCGACCAGGAAATATTGGTGCTGCAGCGCGAGCCATGAAAACCATGGGCTTTCATGACTTGGTGTTAGTTAAGCCACGATTCGAGCATGCACTAACCCACGAGGAGGCGGTTGCTTTTGCGAGTGGAGCACAAGATGTATTGCAACAGGCGCGTGTTATGCACAGTCTAGATGAAGCGATTGCTGACTGTAGCGTTGTAGCTGGACTGAGTGCGCGTTTGCGTGAATTTTCACCGCCACTCAAACAACCGCGTGAATTTGCAGCGTCCATTGCAGTGGAGTCAACACTAAAAACTGCTTTGGTATTTGGAAATGAGCGTTTTGGTTTATCGAATGAACAGGTAGAGCGATGTAATTTCTTGCTCCATGTGCCCACTAATCCTGATTATTCTTCTTTGAATTTGGCGCAAGCAGTGCAAATCATGGCCTATGAATGCAGAATGGCGAATCTGCCTTCAGCGCAAATGCCAACTGGCATAGGCTTTCAGGGTGAGCTTGCAACGGCAGAGCAAATCGAAGGGTTGTTTACGCATCTGGAACAAGCGTTAATAGACATCGCTTTTTTAGATCCTACCCATCCTAAAAAATTAATGTCACGTCTGCGACGTTTGTTTTCGCGCTCTGCATTAGAGACTGAAGAAGTGAATATTTTGCGCGGCATTGCGCATCATATTCAACAGAAAAATAATAAAAAATAAGCAGACTAGTCACTAACAAAGTTAGCGCACGAAGCAGTTAGACAATGAAGCCTAACGTGCAGTCGTTAACTACACAGCAAATAGCATTACAAACTAAGTCTTAGCCCCAAGCGCGTAATAAACCCACAGCTAAACCTTCAAGAGCGAATTCATGCTGACCAGGTTCGACTCGTATGGTTTTAAATTCTGGGTTTTCTGGCAAAAGTTCAATCGCATTGCCTGCGCGTCGAAAACGTTTTACCGTGACTTCATCATCCAATCGCGCTACAACGATTTGTCCATCTTTTGCAGAGTCAGCTTTTTTTACAGCGAGTAAATCGCCATCTAAAATACCTGCATCACGCATAGACATGCCACGGACTTTAAGCAAATAGTCGGGTTTAGCAGTGAAAAGAGTGGGATCAACTTGATAATTAGCTGAGATGTGTTCTTCAGCCAGAATCGGAGAGCCGGCAGCCACGCGACCGATTAAAGGCAGCGAAAACTGCATGAGTTCTGGATGCGGCAACATCATTTGTGAAGGCGCAAACCGTTTGCGAATGCCATCTTCCGGTCTGTCCAATAGTCGAATACCTCGCGAAGTACCAGGTGAAATCTCAATCGCGCCTTTACGTGCAAGGGCTTGTAAATGTTCTTCGGCTGCATTTGCAGAGCGAAATCCTAATTCCTGAGCGATTTCTGCTCGGGTAGGAGGAAATCCAGTGTTGTTGATAGCGTCACGGATAAGGCCAAGGATTTGTTCCTGACGTGCGGTCAACTTGATCATGCAAGACTCCTTCAGCTCTGGGCTGGGCTGTTTATATAAACAGCCTGTATTTTTGTACAGCTTTATATAAAAAGCAAGCAAATTGTTCTTCTTTTTTAATGAGAGTCCGCGATAACTCTCTGAGTAGATTGAGTTTTCGAGTGTTTCCCCGTATGATGTCGGGTTTTCCTCTTCCCACACTCGTCATGACGCCGAGGTGGGCGATTATCAATCCGACCTAAGGAGAAATGATGCGTCACTATGAAATAGTATTTATCGTTCACCCCGATCAAAGCGAGCAAGTTCCAGCGATGATCGAACGCTACAAGGGCATCGTCGCTAATCGCGGCGGCAAAGTGCACCGTGTAGAAGACTGGGGTCGTCGCCAACTGGCCTACATGATTCAGAAATTAGCTAAAGCTCACTATGTTTGTTTAAACATTGAGTGCGATGCTGAGACTCTGGAAGAAATCGAGACCGGTTTCAAATTCAATGATGCTGTGTTGCGTCACCTGACCGTTCGCATGAAGAAGGCAGAAACTGCACCTTCTCCTATCATGAAGAGCGTGAGCAAGGAAGATGCAGCAAAAGCGCAGCGTACTGAGGCACCGGCCGCTTAATTAAGCGGAATTGTCTTTGACTAGAGAGGAAGAAAACAGATTTCAGTGTGTGGCAAGTCTGGCTCAACGAGAAATAATGCGTTATAGCCCGGCAGGTATTCCGATCGTAACAGCGACATTGCTGCATCGTTCGGAACAGGTTGAAGCAGGAGGTGTGCGTGTAGTAGAGCTGGAAATTTCAGCGCTTGCTGCAGGTGATGTAGCTCACAAACTTGCCCAGATCGCGTTAGGTGAAACTTTGAAATTTTCAGGTTTCATGGCCAAAAAAAACCGCAACAGTAAAAATCTGATTTTTCATCTTCACGATTTCAAATCCATTACTTAGATTCAGGAGCCAAACATGGCATTCGGAAAAAAATTCGATAAAAGCAAATTGAAAGAAAAACGTAAACAACAGAATCCTCTGTTTAAACGTAAAAAGTTTTGCCGCTTTACCGTCGCTAACGTAGAGCAAGTTGACTACAAAGACGTCGATACACTGAAAGATTTCGTTCAAGAGAATGGCAAGATCATGCCAGCACGTTTGACTGGCACACGTGCGCATTATCAGCGTCAAGTGGACACCGCAATCAAGCGTGCCCGTTATCTCGCTTTGCTGCCTTACACCGATTTGCATAACGCTTAATCGGTTTTAGGTTCAAGTACATTCTGGAGAAAAAAATGCAAGTTATCTTGATGGAAAAAGTAGCAAATCTGGGCAACCTCGGTGAAGTCGTTCGTGTGAAAGATGGTTATGCACGTAATTTCCTGATTCCTCAGCGTAAAGCTCGTCGTGCAACAACAACCGCTATTGCTGAATTTGAAGCAAAGCGTGCGGAGTTAGAAAAAGCAGCAGCAGCCAAATTAGCTGAAGCCCAAGCACTAGGTGAAAAAGTGGCGGCATTGACCGTACATGTTTCACAAAAATCTGGTGTAGATGGCCGTTTATTTGGTTCAGTCACAAATCATGATGTTGCTGAAGCTTTGACTAAACTCGGATGCAAAATCGATAAAGCACAAGTTCGTATGCCTACAGGTCCTTTAAAGACTGCGGGTGAATTTGCTTTGTCAGTTGCCTTGCATACGGATGTTGTGGTTGAAGTGAAAGTCATCATCACTGGTGAACACGCTTAATTCACTGCCACATAAGTGGCGTTGATGAAAGAGTAAAAAAGCTGGGTTGATCCCAGCTTTTTTGTTTTTGTATAACGTGATGTGGCTCACATTCAAGCATGAAAAGAAGTGTCTAGGAACGTCAATTGACGAGCTGCTATCCAAAAATTCCAACTAAACTCTAGACTTGCGTGCAGCCTCGACAATCCCCTGTTTTAACTCTCATACCAGACGTTTTTAAGGGGCTGATTGCGTGGGCTAACAGGTATAATCTGCCCTATGAACAATCCCGTCGATCCTTTAGTTGATTCGCTCAAGATTCCGCCGCATTCCGTTGAGGCGGAGCAGTCTGTTTTGGGTGGCTTACTGCTTGATAACGCGGCTTGGGACAAGATTGCTGATTTTTTAAGTCCTGCAGATTTTTATCGATTTGATCATAGACAGATTTTTCAGCACATTGCCAAGCTGATTAGCGTGGCCAAGCCAGCAGATGTGATTACTGTTTTTGAATCCTTATCCTCCAGTGCTAAAGCAGAAGAAGTTGGTGGTATCGCTTACTTAAACGCACTGGCACAAAATACACCTTCAGCAGCAAATATTCGTCGTTACGCAGAAATTGTGCGTGATCGTGCTGTATTACGCAGACTGATTACCGTTTCAGATGAAATTTCTGGCGAAGCATTTAATCCACAAGGCAAAGAAGTAAAACAATTACTCGATGAAGCCGAAGCAAAGATTTTTTCTATTGCTGAAGATGGTTCACGAGGCAAACAAGGTTTTCAAGAAATTCAACCGTTGCTCACACAAGTGGTGGAGCGCATTGATGAATTGTATAACCGAGAAAATCCTAACGACATCACCGGCGTGCCAACGGGATTTGTTGATCTAGATCGCATGACATCAGGTTTGCAAAAAGGTGATTTAGTGATTGTTGCAGGTCGACCTTCTATGGGTAAGACCGCTTTCTCAGTAAATATTGGTGAACATGTAGCAGTTGATAGTGGCTTACCCGTTGCGATCTTTTCTATGGAAATGGGTGGCTCGCAATTAGCGATGCGTATGTTGGGCTCGGTTGGACGTTTAGACCAAGGTCGTTTACGTACCGGACGTTTAAATGATGAAGATTGGCCGCGACTCACGCATGCGATTCAAAAAATGAATGGTGCGCAAATCTACATAGATGAAACACCAGGATTAAATTCTATGGAATTGCGTGCGCGTTCACGTCGACTTGCGCGTACCTGTGGCACCTTGGGCTTAGTGATTGTCGATTACTTACAATTAATGTCAGCGAATAGCGCAGGAGAGAATCGTGCGACAGAGATTTCTGAAATTTCTCGAAATCTAAAAGGCTTAGCAAAAGAATTGAATTGCCCAGTGATTGCACTTTCACAGTTAAACCGTTCACTAGAACAACGACCCAATAAACGTCCTGTGATGTCAGACTTACGTGAATCCGGCGCGATTGAGCAAGATGCAGATTTGATCTTATTTATTTATCGCGATGAAGTCTATAACCCAGACACAACCGATAAAGGCATAGCTGAGATCATTATTGGTAAGCAAAGAAATGGTCCCATTGGCGATGTACGTCTGACATTTTTGGGTCAATTCACAAAATTTGAAAATTACACCAGCAGCGGTACTTCATACGGTAGTAACTAATTAGGTCTTAGGAGAAAAAGATGTTCGGAAGATTAATGCCGACAGAAGGTAAGTTTTTTGATTTTTTTATCCAGCACGCAGATTTATGCGTCAAGGGTGGTCAAGAAATGCTCTCATTGATGACAAACTTCGATGATTTAGAAAAACGTGTTCACGCCATAGAGACTTTAGAAAAACAAGCTGACAAAGTAACGCATGCTGCATTAGAGATGTTGCATAAAACTTTTATCACGCCTTTAGATAGAGAAGATATCCATCAATTGATCACACGTATGGATGACATACTAGATTTGATGGAAGATGCAGGTCAGACTGTTTCACTTTACGACATAAAGCAAATCACCCCAGAAGCTAAACGTCTTGCAGAATTATGTTTATCGTGCTGTGAGAAAGTTCGTGCTTGCGTAGGCTTATTACACAACATGAACAATGCACGTGAGATGCTTGCTATCTGTGCTGATATCGATAGATTGGAATCAGATGCAGATCATGTAATGCGTGCTGCTATGTCTAAATTGTTTCGTGAAGAACCAGATGTACGTAATCTCATTAAGTTAAAAGCGATCTATGAAATTTTGGAATCGGTCACTGATCGATGTGAAGATGTTGCTAATATTATTGAGGGCATCATTGTAGAGAATGCATGATGTTATCTGCTGACTTATCAATATAAAACCTATGCAGACCCTGAATATTAGTATTTACGTATTAGCCTTTCTTGTTTTGCTGGCACTCGCATTTGATTTCATGAATGGATTTCATGATGCAGCGAATGCCATTGCAACAGTCGTCTCAACCGGAGTATTAAAACCGCAATCAGCAGTGATTCTTGCTGCATTCTTTAACTTTGTCGCTGTTCTTGTTTTTCAACTTAAGGTTGCAACGACAGTAGGTAAGGGAACGATTGATCCTAC
>CANGLD010000012.1 GCA_947454475.1 Oxalobacteraceae bacterium | reverse complement strand
TTCAGTGCAACGTAACCGTCTTTCGCTTTGCTGCCATCAGCGAGAACAGTACCTTCACCGAAGAGCTCACCACCGTCGTTGATTTGACCGTCGCCGTTCAAGTCACGTACCAAGAGACCATCCGAAGCCGCAGCCCAACCTGTCTTCTCGACTTGACCATCATTGTTCACGTCAAAGATCACACCGTTAGAAGCAGACAAGGTTTGGATACCGTCACCGTTCAAATCAAGGACCAGTGGTGTATTCGCTAAGAATGCAGTCACTTGATCGGAAGCGAATCCCTGAACCTGCGTAGTTGTAAACGCATTAATCTGGCTCAGTGAGAGTGCTGCCATTTGATCCGTTGTCAGACCCTGAATATCAGCAACTTCAATTGCTCTGATCGCTGCTGTAGTCAATCCAGTTATGTCCGTTGTTTCAATCGCACGGAGTTGAACACTGTTCAAGGCCACAATCTGCTTGGTTGTCATTGCAGAGATCTGAACACTATCCAACGCTGCAATTTGATCTGTACCAATTGCTAGCAATTGCTGCGTATTCAACGATGCAACTTGTGACGTCGTCAGTGAAGCAAACTGCGTGGTACCCAAGCTAGAGATCTGACCTGAAGTCAGGTTAGAAATCTGCGTGCTAGCCAAGACAACTACTTGCGCTGTCGTGAACGATTCAACTTGTGAATTACTCAATGACAGGAACTGTGATGTCGTCAATCCGGCAATATCATCCGGCTCGATCGCCATCAACTGATCAGTCGTCAAGCTAGAAACCTGGCTTGTCGTCATGACAGCGATTTGTACGCTATTCAAGGCAATGACTTGATCTGTTGTCAATCCAGCGAGATCACCTGATTCGAAGGCACGTAATTGTGCTGTGCTCAAACCGGTTATCTGTGTCGTGGTAAAGGCATTGACTTGATTGCTATCTAAACCAATTACCTGATTCGTTGACAGACCCGCTAACTGTGCATTGCTGAGTGAGGAGATCTGATCGGTAGTTAAACCAGCCAAATCGCCTGTTTCAATTGCGCGAACCTGTGCTGAACTCAGACCACTTAATTGCGCTGTAGTCATTGCACCAAATTGTGCGCTAGTCAATGCATTGATTTGTGAAGTAGTGAATCCACGTACATCATCAAGCTCAAAGGCACTGATTTGAACTGTTGTCAGCACTGAAACCTGCAGCGTGGTCAGAGCAGCAACCTGCGTGCTGGAGAATGCAGCTAATTGGGTTCCAATTAATCCTGACAGATCGCCAGTTTCAATCGCACGTACTTGCGATGTGCTCAGCGAACCAATTTGTGTTGTAGTCAACGCATTAATCTGGTTGCTATCGAATCCCGTCATTTGTGACGTGGTTAGAGCAGCAAGTTGATTGTTACTCAAGACAGAAACCTGATCGGTACCGATGCCTACTAAATCAGCCGCTTCGATGGAACGTACTTGTGAAGTACCCATCATTGCAACCTGAGCTGTCGTTAGCATGCTCATTTGCAGACTGTTCATCGCAACGATCTGCGATGTAGTGAGACCTGCAAAATCATCTGCTTCGATAGCGCTGATTTGATCTGTAGTTAATACCGATACTTGCAGCGTTGTCATGGCAGCGAACTGCGAACTCACGAGTGCTGCGATCTGTGCAGTCGACACACCACCGATATCGTTGGTGTTGATTGCACGTACTTGAGAAGTCGTCAATGCTGACATGTCTGCTAACTCAATACTGCCGAGCTGTGCACTGTTCAATACAGATACTTGTAACGAGGTCAGTGATGCCAATTGTGAGCTGGACAACTCAACAATTTGCGCTGTGGTTAAACCAGCCAAATCGCGTGTCTCAATCGCTCTTAATTGATTCGAGCTGAATACAACAATCTGTGATGTCGTCATGACATTCAATTGATTGCTATCGAGCGCAGATACTTGAGCAGTTGTGAAGCCAGCAAGTTTCGATGCTTCGATTGCACTGACTTGATCAGTACCTAAGACCGATATTTGCAAGCTGGTCATTGCATTCAATTGCGCGCTATTCAGATTCACCACTTGATCTACAGTCAGACCAGCCATGTCGCGTGTTTCGATAGAACGAATCTGCGATGTTGTCATGACTGCGATTTGCATCGTAGTCAGAATGTTGATCTGATTACTATCAAGTGCTGCTACTTGTAACGTAGTCAGTGCTGTGATGTCGCGTGTTTCGATTGCACTGATACGATCAGTACCAAACGCAGTCATTTGTGAAGTTGAGACAGCAGCTAATTGCGTACCACTCAATGCAATCACTTGCGAAGTAGTCAGCGCACCTACTTGTACAGTGTTCAAGACCGCAATTTGTGCTGTGGTCAATCCTGCTATATCAGCAGTCTCAATTGCACTGATCTGATCCGATGTCAACGCTGATGCTTGCAAGGTAGTCAGCGAAGCTAATTGCGCACTTGAGAATGCTGCAACTTGATCTACCGTGAAGCCAGCAACATCTCTGGACTCAATCGCACGAATCTGCGTTGTGCTGAGAGCTGCCATCTGGCTAGTGCTCAACACACCTATTTGACCACTATTCAACGCTGCAACTTGCAGTGTGCTCAATCCCGCAAAATCATCTGGCTCTACAGCAGCAATCTGATCGGTAGACAAGAGGCCAATTTGAACTGTTGTCAACGCATTCACTTGCGCACTATTGAGAGCAATGATTTGTGCCGTCGAGAAGGCAGTCAGATCACGTGTCTCGATCGATTTGATCTGTGATGTCGTCAACCCTGCGACTTGGCCAGTTGTCAGACTACCTAACTGATTGGTATCCAGACCTGCCACTTGCATGGTGGTCAGACCAGAAATATCACGTGACTCAATCGCTGCCACTTGATCAACCGTTAAGAGTGCAACTTGCGATGTGGTGAGCGCAGCGAGTTGACGGCTAGTCAGCGCTTCAATATGGCTGGTTGTGAGTGCACCTATTTGTACTGTGCTCAAACCTGCAATCTGCGCTGTTGTCATGCCTTGAATATCTCTGGTTTCGATCGCACCGATTTGATCGGTTGTGATGAATCCAAGCTGTGTGACAGTGAACGCGCCTAATTGTGTACTGGTCAAGGTTGCGATTTGCGCTGTCGTAAAGACTGGCAACTGCAAGCTATTCAACACAACGATTTGCGCAGTTGTGAAGCCAGCGATATCGTCATTCTCAATTGCAGCAATGTGATTAGTATTCAATGCACTAACTTGTAAGGTAGTGAATGAACCAATTTGTGCGCTATTGAGTGCAATGATTTGATCGACTGACAAACCAGCAAGATCACGCGTCTCAATCGCACGTAACTGCATAGAATTGAGTGCCATCACTTGATAGGTGCTCAACACGTTGAGCTGATTACTATCTAGTGCAGCCATCTGCGAAGTGGTTAAACCTGAGATGTCACGTGTTTCAATGGCACTGATTTGATCAGTGGTCAGAACCGAAATTTGCAGAGTGGACAATGCTGTGAGTTGTGCTGCACCAAAACCTGCGATTTGTGCTGTTGAGAAGCCAGCCAAATCACCTGTTTCAATCGCTGCTACTTGTCCTGTTGTTAAACCAGCGACGTCAGCGACTTCGATAGCTGCAATTTGATTGCTATCCAAAGTACCGATTTGTACTGTGGTTAACACTCCCAATTGCGCGCTACTCAATGCGCTAATTTGATCGGTAGTTAAGCCTGCAATATCACGTGATTCAATCGCTCTTAACTGGGCTGTGCTCAAGACAGAAGTCTGCACAGTAGTCATAGCTGCAATCTGATTCGTATTCAATGCAGAAACTTGCGATGTTGTGAGACCAGAGATGTCTCTAGTTTCAATCGCAGCAATCTGATCGGTACCTAACAAAGATACTTGCAGTGTAGTCAAGCCACCGATTTGGGCTGCACTCATACCGATGATTTGTGAAGTCGTAATACCACCGATATCGCGCGTTTCAATTGCACGCAATTGTGATGTGCTCAATCCAGCCATGTCAGTGACATCAATCGCAGCTATCTGATTGCTATCTAACGACACTAATTGTGAAGTTGTGAGGGCAATGATTTGCGCACTAGAGAATGCACCCATTTGATCAGTAGTTAGACCTGATATATCACGTGTTTCGATCGCACGCACTTGGGCTGTCGTCAAAGCGATCGCCTGTGTAGTGGTCATGACATTAAGCTGATTGCTATCAACCGCTGAAATTTGCGATGTTGAGAGGCTGCTAAAGTCAGCAGCATCGATAGCAGCAAACTGGTCTGTGGTGAGGACAGAAATTTGCAATGTGGTCATTGCAGCAAACTGGGAACCTGACAATGCACTCATTTGTGCAGTATTCAGACCAGAGATATCACCCGTTTCAATTGCACGGATTTGAGCTGTGCTCATGACACCAATTTGGTTATTCGACATCACATTAATCTGCGCACTATTTAATGCAGAGACTTGTGATGTAGTTAATGCACCGATGTCACGTGATTCAATCGCAGCAACTTGATCTGTACTCAGCAAAGACACTTGCAATGTAGTCATTGCATTGATCTGTGCACTTGTCAGACCTGCGATTTGCAAGGTTGAGAGGCTGGTAATGTCATTGGTGTTGATACCGCGAATTTGCGCTGTTGTCAGTCCAGCCATATCAGCAACATCGATAGCGCTTAGTTGAACGCTGTTGAGTTGACCAAACTGTACCGTTGACAATGAAGCCAACTGTGCACTGCTGAGTGCAGATAACTGATCGGTAGTCAGACCAACTATGTCGCGTGTCTCAATCGCACGAATCTGCGCAGTGCTCAGCAAGATTGCCTGAGAAGTAGTCAATGATCCGATTTGCGCGCTATCCATAGCTGCGATTTGCGAGCTTGTGAAGCCAGTTACATCGGATGCATCAATGAAACCGATTTGATCGGTACCCAGAGCCGCAACCTGTAATGTGGTCATGGCATTGAACTGCGAACTATTCCATGCAGCTAACTGAGAAGAACTCAGACCACCAAAGTCACGCGATTCAATCGCTCTGACTTGGCTACTGCTGAACAGTGACAATTGCGTCGTAGAGAGAATATTCAATTGCGCCGTATTGAGAGCCGCAATTTGCATGGTGGTCAGGCTAGCGATATCGGTTGTTTCGATGACGCTGACTTGATCAACACTCAATGCACCAATTTGATTGGTTGACAGAGATGCTAATTGTGCACCTGAGAGAGCCATTACTTGCAATGTCGTCAGCACACTTGCTTGTAAGGTGTTCATCGCTGCTAATTGCGATGTGGTCAGACCTGCTACATCTCTGGTTTCAATCGCTGCCACTTGATCCGAAGTCAGGACTGAGAATTGTAATGTTGTCAATGAAGCGATTTGTGCACTATTCAACGATGCAATCTGATCGACAGTGATGGCCGCCATATCACGCGTTTCAATTGCACGAACTTGGGATGACGACAACACGCCGAACTGGAACGTAGTAAGTGCATTAATTTGATTGCTATCAAATGCAGCTATTTGTGAAGTTGTGAGACCACCGATATCACGTGTTTCAATCGCACTGACCTGATCGGTGCTTAACAATGTCACTTGTGTTGTAGTCAAGGCAGCTAATTGTCTGCTGCTTAAGCCTGCAATTTGTGATGTGGTTAAACCAGTTTGATCACGTGTTTCAATCACACTAATTTGAGCTGTGGTTAAACCAGCAACATCCGCAACTTCAATAGCTGCCAATTGGTTGCTGTCTAAGGCAGTAATTTGCGTTGTAGTGAGCGATGCGAGTTGCGCGCTGTTTAATGCAGCGATTTGATCGGTAGTAAGGCCAGCCAGATCACGCGTTTCAATTGCACGTAATTGCGATGAAGTCAGAACTGATACTTGCAATGTGGTCAGTATGCCAACCTGAGCACTATCAATCGCAGCCATCTGCGATGTGCTGAGTCCACTAATGTCACGTGTCTCAATCGCGCTGATTTGATCTGTGGTCAGCTGCGCCAATTGTTGCGTGGTCATTGCTGCCAATTGAGCACTGGTTAATCCAGCTATCAGCGAAGTCGTTAGCCCACCTAAGTCATTCGTTTCAATACTGCGTATTTGTGCCGTAGTCAGAGCACCAACATCATTGATTTCAATAGCAGCGATTTGATTACTATCCAACGCAGCGACTTGCAGCGTGGTCAGTGCGCTTAATTGCGTACTATTTAAAGTGATAATTTGGTCTGTGGTCAAACCAGGAATATTTGATGTGCCAATTGCACGAACCTGGTTTGAACTCAGTACTTGAACTTGTGATGTACTGAAAACGCTAAATTGTGTGCTGCTGATGGCAGCAATGTGAGATGTGCTCAGACCTGCGATATCACGCGTTTCAATGCCAGTGATCTGGTCAGTTGTTAACGCTGCTAATTGCAATGTCGTCATCACCGACAATTGCGTTGTGGTTAACGCAGCGATTTGGGATGAAGTCAGTCCAGCGATATCATTTGTTTCAATAGCACGAACTTGTGCTGTGCTCAATCCAGAAACTGTCGCTACTTGAATAGCTGAGAGTTGATTACTATTTAAACCAGCAAACTGCAGCGTGGTCATTGCGCTCAGTTGAGCGCTATTGAGTGCTGAAATCTGGTCTGTGCTTAAGACTGCGAGGTCACGAGTTTCGATTGCACGAATTGCTGTTGTGCTTAAACCAACTAGATCAGCGGTTTCGATCGCACCAATCTGATTAGTATCTAATGCAGAAATCTGTGTTGAGGTCAGCGCTCCGATTTGGGCGCTGTTTAAAGCAACAACTTGATCTGTTGTGAGTCCTACGAGATCGCGCGTTTCAACAGCACGTATCTGTGTTTCTAAGAGTGCTGCAATTTGACTGGTGGTAAATGCACCGAGTTGCACACTGTTTAATGCAACGATTTGCGCTGTAGAGAGTATCGCAACATTTTCAGCCGTAAAAAACGGTATCTGATTAGTAGAGAAAAACTGAATCTGTCTGGTCGTTAAACTCAGAACATCTGAGGTCGAAAAGCCGTCAATACTAGCCGAATCAAGGTCAGTAATTTGTTGGGTTGATAGCCCGATGACGAGTGAAGACATAGATGACTCTCTTTTCTTAATTGACTAAATAAGCCCGCTAAACTCTGATTAAACAGATTTGCGGCCAATAACTAATAAAAATTTCAATTCACACCAAAAATAATCATTCTTGATTTTGAATCGAAACATAAAATTCTAATAAACCAAATACTTAACTAACTTCCACAAGCATTTTGCCGCTCATATTTGTCCCTCATAAAACCAAGGTAATAAACATGAATGGCACACTGCTCTGAATGTATCAAAAAATCACAACTATAAAATTGGTTTCTAAGTAACACCGTAACAAGTTAGCACCATAAAAATTGATTCTCAGCGCTATGAATTATTTTATTTGCAACAAACAAAGTAATTCATATAGCTATGCTTTTTACGCACGATCGGTCTATCGACTTTAGAAAATAAAACTTTAGGAATAATTTAAAAATTTTTGAATTTTTTTTTAAACACACTTGTCATGAGCTTGAAATCAACAAACCAAACAGAATTTACATACGAAATTTTCAAGTTTGAGGATTTTGCATTTGAAAAAACAACACTGACATATATATAGCTAGAAATGAATAACAAGAATTATCGTATTTGTTGTCTTTATTTTAATCATTCAAGTTTCAGTGCTGAAAGTCGATGAATTACTGGACAAGAGTTCACTGTTCATTAGGATAATTTCATGACGGTTATTGAAAAAAATAGTGCTGAGATGTTCGTTGAAATGCGCAATCGCTATCCATTTTCACAAATGGAGGTGGGCGATAGCATTTTATTAACTGAACCACAAAAAGCAGAAAGTGCGCGCGTTGCTGCCATACAGTTTTCAAAACGTAATGGCTTAACATGGAAATTTGGATTACGAAAATCACGAGAAGGCTGGCGCGTTTTCCGCATGGCTTAAGGCTTTACGCATGTATTCTTCATTCAGTAAAGCCACGCTTAAGATATTTACTTTGACTGCTAGTGTTATTAGCAATACTTCAACAACTATGACCTGAAATAAGGGCTGATAAGACACAACACTTATCAAAATCAATTTCAAAACAGTGCTAAAAAACCATTCCAGGTTTTACAATAGCAGATGAAACTTACCTGAAGATGACATCACATTGATGTCATTTTTATTATCAATTTAAGAAGTCATTGATTTGTTTTCGCATTGCTAATATGCTGACGAATTAACTCATGTAAGAACAATTGGAAATTGAATCATGCGCGATAGCAAAAAGAAAATATTAGTCTCAGGTGGAGCAGGTTTTTTAGGCTCACATTTATGCGATCGACTGCTTGAGCAAGGCCACGATGTTTTATGTGTTGATAATTTTTTCACCGGCAGCAAAGAAAATGTTAAACATTTATTATCGAATCCACATTTTGAATTAATGCGTCATGATGTGACCTTCCCACTGTATGTGGAAGTGGACCAGATTTATAACCTCGCCTGTCCAGCTAGCCCAGTCCATTATCAGTTTGACCCAGTTCAAACTACCAAAACTAGCGTTCATGGTGCTATTAATATGTTGGGTCTTGCAAAACGCGTCAAAGCGCGAATTTTGCAAGCTTCCACAAGTGAAGTTTATGGCGATCCGGAAGTTCATCCACAGCCAGAAAGCTATTTTGGTAAGGTAAATCCAATTGGCATTCGCTCTTGCTACGATGAAGGCAAACGCTGTGCTGAGACATTATTCTTTGATTATCACAGACAGCATCAGTTAGATATCAAAGTAATACGTATCTTTAATACTTATGGTCCTCGTATGCATCCTAACGATGGACGTGTTGTAAGTAATTTCATTGTTCAGGCTTTGCAAGGAAAAGACATCACCATTTACGGCGATGGTCAGCAAACCCGCAGTTTTTGCTATGTCGATGATCTGATACGCGGCATGATTAGCATGATGGAAACACCTGATGGTTTCACTGGCCCTATCAATATTGGCAATCCAGGTGAATTCACTATGCTTGAATTAGCAGAGCTGGTTATCAAACTCACAGGCAGTAAGTCAAAACTCGTTTTCCTACCCAAACCTGAAGACGATCCCAAACAACGTCGTCCTGACATTTCATTAGCTAAAGATGTATTGAAATGGACACCCAACGTGCAGTTGGAAGAAGGACTTAAGAAAACCATAGATTATTTCAGGGCCACAATTTAAGCAGCGGCCGTCTCGAGCCGATACATAAATCTCTTGTCATGTGACCGTACCCTGAATACATCATTATGGATAATCTACTTTCATTTTTAGAACGGCTGCGTCAATCGAATTTGCTTAAGCAAATGAATAGCCTTGTGCTAGCAGCAGAAGATGAAAGTCTGTTTGATATCGCGTTTTATAAACACCGAGTCAAACAAGAAAAGATTAATTATTTCAGAGGACGCAATCTCGATAAGTGTATTGTCATCACCAACACAACTAATCTGGGGAATGTTTCTACTCACATTGATGGTAAGCCGGTTATTCGCATAGAAGAAGATGCGATGGTGCAGCTTGCTGTATCCGATCCATCAAACTTTGCTGTATTAGAAGACGCGCTTGTTATCATGACAAATAACAATGTCGCGAAAGTCGGCCCTCAGCAAATGGCGCATTTGATTTCTCAAACGCCGCGCACTTTGTATGCGATTCACGATTTCGACAATCATCACTGGCATGATTTAAGTGTACAAAATGCCTGCTTAGCTGACATTTATGCGCCAGCCCATATGAGTGATTATGCAGAGGCTGCAAGAATCAACCCAACTATACAATTTGGTGTGCCATGTGGAACCATACAGTGGACACGTGATTTCTTACTTGAACGTCAGGGTGACATAACGAGTACACAACGTAGTGCTTCGCCACTTGGCATGCATTCTTTTTATTCTAAGTTCAAATACCGCAACAGTGTCTTGGCCACCGTTGGTAAACATTTTCCAGAAGTCGGTTTATTAACCAAAGATTTTCATGGACGCACACCGGAAGATAGATGGAATGAATGGGTGTCGTATGAGTTGCACTGGATAGCACCAGTGTTTAATGATTTACCTATACGCTTTTTCGACGCTCTGGTTTCTGGTGGCTTGCCTTTAGTACCAACTGGTATCGTTCCTTATCTGGATGCGCTGCGTATTCCACCTGAGTTTTATGGTGTGTATGGTGCAGCGGATCTCATTAATTGCGAAGAATTTGCACAACGCATGCATGAGAAATTTTTGCGTGGTGGTAAAGAAGCGATGCTGCATCGTTTTCTCTTTGCATTAGATCATTATCACGTTGATGCCATTATCAAAAAAATCTGGGATAACGCACGCTATCAATATACATCTGAGTATGCTGCCTAAGCCACTTCCATGTCTCACAATGCGTACTCTCTCCCCCTCGATGCAATGTTTCTATCAATAGTCCATGGTTAGCACATCAGCATCCCAGCCATCCCAGAATACGGTTTGGTTTTCCAGTTTTCCGAATGGCAGATTTTCTAATTCTGTCTTTCAATACTGGTTTGCGACATATTTACAAAAACAATCAGCGCATCAACTCATCATTGGAAGCCCGCAAAGAAGTTCGAATGAATTGCCATGGTCTATGTTTGATTTACCAGACCACCACCAAAAAATTAACGCTCTACCAGCTGGACAAGTGATTACAAAAACGATGCTAGCAGATGATCGTAGTAGTCCCCCCTCCTCTGATGTAAAAAAAATAGATGATTTTTTTCAGGTTAATCCTGGCTCAGTTCTAGCTGTCGATGGCTTTTTTCAATACGATACCGGTTTGATGCTACGTGACTCAGCTTATTTTTCTGTATTCAATGAATATCTTGCACCTTGCGAGAACAGCAAAACTTCATTTCAGAAAATTATTTGGCAATATCAGCAACAAATCAATCAGTTATTCAAAGATAAATACCTTGCCGCTATCCATGTGCGCCGCGGAGACTATTTACGCGAATCCGATGATATATTTTTTACGTTAGATCTTGATCAAGTTGTCGCTCAACTTAAAGCATTTTTAGTGCGTGACCACATTCAAGACCCTGTGATCTATGTCGCGACGGATGATCCCGATTTTTGTCAGCAGTATTTCGCTGACAAAGGTCTGAGTATTAATATGAGCCGCAATTTATTTAATGCTGAAACACGTAATGATGTCAGTGACTTAATGTTAGACATTGCTGTGTTAGCCAGCTCACAATTACTCGTGGCCTCGAATAGCTCTTTATCATTACTTGCCGCTTTAATGAATCAACGCGCGCGCATGTTTTGGCGCCAAAACAAAGAAGCACAACTGGTTTCTTTCGATCCGTGGAACACGCCTATTCTTTATGGCATATCAAATAACTAATTTTTATTGTTGGAGTCGCTCATGCTTATAGATTACAAAAACTGCGTTGAATTAATTCGCGCTTGCCATGGCATAACTCCGAAAAAAATCTTACATATCGGTGCGCATACTGGCGAAGAAGCTGGCCCTTATCAAGCTAATGGCGCAGAACAAGTGATTTGGTTTGAAGCCAATGAATCACTGATTCCGGCATTGCAAGCACATTTGCAAACCGTGCCTTTGAATCAGCAAATTATTCCTGCTGCTTTATGGGATAGCGACACAAAATTGAAGTTTAAGATTACGAATAATCCACAGAGTTCTTCTTTTTTTGATCTGGAAGATCACGCAAAGTTTTATCCACAAATCACGGTTTCCGAAGAACGCGAAATACAAGCCTATCGTCTTGAATCCTTGCTTGATGCGACACCAAGACAAGTAATGTTTTCTGATTTTGAATTCATTAATATTGATACACAAGGTGCGGAATTAGCTATTTTGAAAGGTATGGGAAAATATTTATCCCAACCTTCAGTCAAAGCTATTTACTTAGAAATCAATCGCCAAGAACTCTATAAAGAAATTCCTTTGGTTGATGAAATTGATGCCTTCTTACAGCCTCACCATTTTTATCGTATTAAATCCAAATGGACAACTGAGGGCTGGGGCGATGCAATTTATCTGCGCTCGAATGAATCTTAATTATATTGATCATAAAAAAACTGCAGCCTAGGCTGCAGTTTTTTTTTGCTTGAAAGATCTAAGACAGCATCTTATTTCAAACGTAAAGGATCTTCTGATACTAAGGCTACGGTACCAGCAATGATACGACCACCTAAGATATTAATATCCCATGGTTTTTTACGTACGATACAAATTGAATTCACAAACTCAACCGAGTGTACTGCCGCTAAGTCTGCATCAGAAATCTGTACGCCCCACTTACTCGTAATGGTATTGACGAGTGCCTGACGGTCAGACTGACGGCTCCAGTGTTCGTAATTGACGATATCTGCTAACAATTTTAAAAATTCCATAGACGAATATTCATACTTTAATCCACCTTCATAGCCTGAGAAGTAACTGCAATGCAGATCTTCAATGACGTAGATGCCATCATTTTCTAATTTAGAAAAATATTTACAGAATGAACGTACGATATCAGAAGAATTATGCGAACCATCATCAATAATCAAATTAAATGATGGGCTTTTTTGCAAGATTCTTTGCTCTGTTTCAGGAAGATTTGCATCTCCTACAATAACTGAAATCGCGAGTGATTCATAAGTCAGACCATTACACAAAGGATTGATATCGCAACCTACGAGTGTTTCTATCTTATCGAAATATTTACTCCAAATTTCTAAAGACCCACCATTTTGTATACCGATTTCCAGCATACGCATAGGTTTAGGACGAAACTCGCTAAACACACGATCATAGGTGAGCAAATAAATTTGCCACTTATCTGAAACCTTACCTAAATGTGACTGATAGAGTTGAAATAATGAAGGCTTAGTACCATCCGCACTATCCTCGTCCGCCATGCAACTCACCATGTATTCAAACAAGGGCTTGTCGCAACCTATGCGTAAAGCGGTATCTAAAATTTCTCTTCTGTTGGCATACTGTTTACCTGCAAAGAAGCATTTACGCTTAACGAAAGGATAGCCTCTGCGTAAAAGATCAGCTGCTTCGAATAGCGTAGGATCGCCTTTGGTTTTTGCCGGAAAAACAATAGAGATTGATAATCCTGCGCTCTGTACAATCGAGCCAAAAGGAATCTCATAAGAAAATACGACTTCAGCGACATTATTTTTATTTTCGATTTTTTCGAAAAATGATTTAACGGCTGGTGTGTGTATAGCCTTCGCACTTAACGCGAGAAAATATGACTGGAGATGATGTCCATGGTCATGGTTATCCGTCATGGCAACCAAATCAATCTCTGAATCCAAGATCATACCTATGAGTTGATCAAAGGCTTTCGGATTGGTTGGTCCAATTAAGCTATCGTTAACTAAAAAAACTCTGCCTTTAGGACCGTTATCAACGATAAGATTTTCTAATAAGTATTCAGACCACGCACCAAAGTCGTAGCCCATATTAGGTCTGATCCATACATCATCTGCATATTGCATGAGATGTTCATAAATTTTTGGATCTGGATTAGGATCATCTGATTGCAAAACCAAAGCAACGTGACAATCTTTATCACGCCAAGCTTTTAGATAGGCATCAGTATGTGCGCGTATCTCGTTATTAACGAGGACCGCAACAAAGATGACGGTATTTTGAGAGGTTCTTGCGGTCTCTTTTGGACGCAGGGTGCTAAATTTTTCCATTTTCATGATGATTCACAAAATTTTTAGTTTAAAAATCGAGCACAGAATTTCTTAAAAATACTGATATGCCCGCCCAATCTCAAGCTTGCTGTAAAAAACCGGGAGAAGGAATTCTCGGTTTCCAGAAATCAGAAGAATAATCTCGATAGCGATGCACACCCATAGGGAGTTTTTCACCATTGATTGTATAAAAACGCTCTGGCGAAACTTCCAGAGCAAATAGGGAAGCAGTAATTTGATTAGGGATCACAAAATCTGCCGACAACGCTCCCATAAAAGCAAAAAACAAATCTTCGTTGGAACCAGAGCGAATAAACCAATCTGCGATTTCTCTATGCTCTGCAATTAATGCCATACATTTTTTGCGACGACGTAAACTTAATCCGCCATTTCCGACATACACCGTAATGGGTGTTCCCGCTCCACCTAAATCAAATTTTCCAAATTTAATGTTTAGTGATAAACCATTCGGCCAAGGGGCGCCCACATAGTCAAACGGACTATTGACCCAATACGGTAAATCATCGTGGAATAAATACACATCGGGTTGCACAATGAGTAAAAATTCTGACTCAAAGGCTTCGTAAAATTCATCACTGACTAACAAACGGCTGTAGTCATTCACTGATTTGAAATAGCGTTCTTCAAAATAAATGAACGACGCATTCGGATAAGCTGTCTGATAAAAACTAACATCCAATCCATTCGGTGCAACAAATACAATGGGATAAGCCGCCAGAACAGAAAATGATTGATCGATTGCGAACTTCTCTTCCGTATCAAAGGTCGCTTTATAAATAGGGATAACAATATCCACAGGTTTTGTATTGGTAGTCGTCATTATGCTGGCCCCCTAATTTGATCTAGCGCCTGACAAAAACCATCAGCCTGCATTTTTACTGTAATGGGCCAATCTATAGACTCAGCTTCTTTTTGAGCCACAGTCTTTTCCCCTGCTCTGGAGATATGTGCTCGTGCCTGATTTTTATATTCTTCAATATTGTTCGTGCACCAATCTGCTTTACCCATGTCATGTAACAAACTGGTTGCTACACGACTGGCAAAGCTATTACCCGTTAATGTTACGACTGGTACGCCCGCTAACAATGCATCACTAGCAGTGGTGTGACCGTTATAAGGGAAAGTATCGAGGAAGACATCCGCGTGTCTGTAGCGCGCCAAATGATCTTCAATACGCGGCACACGGGTCGCAAATTTCAATCTTGCAGGATCGACGCCATAGAAGTTCGCATTCTTCGCTAGATTTTGCTGCGCATCGTCATTGAGTTTCATTAACCATAAAACACTATCTGGATTTTCACGCATTAAATCCATCCATGCTGAAAATATCGGTGGATTAATTTTGTAGTCATGATTAAAGCTGCAAAACACCAATCCTTTTTCAGGCAATCCAAATTCAGATCGCGGCAAGGTAGTTGGAGCAGGTTTTACACTCGTATCGCGTGGCAAATAACAATGCGGCAAATACAGCAGTTTTTCATGGTAATGCTGTGCATCGCTTTCTGGAACGGTAACTTTATCGCCTATTAGATAATCGATATAGGGAACGTTGAGACCACCAGGGAAACCTAAATAAGTTGCTTGAACAGGCGCAGGACGATGCGACAAAATATCCAGACGTGATCCAGAAGTGTATCCAGATAAATCAATAGCGATATCAATCTCCATGGATCGCATGATGCGAGCAATCTCCATGGAAGATTTATCTTGCACATCTAAGTATTGGTCAAAGGCGCAACGATAGCGTTTAAATAATTCACTACCATCACGTATACCTAAAGAGATGCCATAGGTTTCGTATTTTGTTTTGTCGAGATTTTCGATCAAACCAATTAATAAATAGCCAACCGGATGTTCACGGAAATCGGCAGAAATAAAAGCAACGCGTTTTTTACGATGACGATAGGTTTCACCTTTCCACATTTCTTGCTTAGCTGCTGGGAAACGATGCTTACCAAATATTTCAGCACACTTTAAATGATCGGCAGCTGAATCTGAAATTGCCATCAAAGCAAAAGGATTGGCTACGCGTTTTCCTGCTTTTACTCCCTCGACAATGCGCTGTTTGTTTGCATCAAAATCGGTCCAGTCGCAGCTATGTAAGCGTGCGAGTGCATGCAAACCTTCTGCATATTCATAGTCAGGATTTAGTGTGAGTAGATGTTTAAATACGGTGGCAGCAATCGCATTTTGTTTGAACTCGGTCAGTAAATAGCCTTTATTATTTAAAGACTTTTGATCCGTTGGGTCAGCTGTCAACGCTACTTCTAGCGTTTTCAATGCATCCAAATGCCGGTTCATACTATGTAATAAGGTCGCCTTATTGTTATAGGCTTCCATATATTTAGGATTTAAGGTCAGCGAACGATCAAAGGCATCTAATGCCTGTTCATATAAAGCCATACCTTGCAATGTCGTAGCCAGTGCGTATTGTGCTTGAGCATTGGAAGGATCCGCAGCAACTGCACCTGTTAACCAGTTCAATGCTTGCTCAGGATTTCCTTGATTACTACAAATCACACCCAAAGAATATTGCGCAACAAAGTCTTGCGGTTGCATTGCTAATACTTGCTGAAATAATGCTGCTGCTTCATCTAGCTGACCGCGTTGCTGTAATTCCAATGCTTTTAAATTTAAAGCAGCACCAGGACCTGCTAATGAATGGGATGCGGCTGGAGCTTGAGAGCCTATATTGATGATAGCTTGACGATGTACTTCCGCACCTGCCAAGTCAGGCTGCAGGCGAATTGCATTCTCAATATCCTCTAACGCTTCCTTAACTTGCCCCATTCTGAAATAGATCACCGAGCGTGCCATATGAGCTGGTGCAAAGTGTGGACCAAATTTTAATGCACGATTTACATAATTAAGTGCAGCTGCAGTATTGCCTGCATTCGATTCGATAGCAGTTAATGAATAGAGCGCAAAGACATTATCAGGATGTGTTTTTAAAATCTGCAGAAACAATGCAGTCGCTTTTTTGAAATCACCTTTATTTTGCAAGGTAATTGCTTCTAGCAGTTTTTCCTGAGTATTGTTGTTATCTTTTTTTGCCATATCGAATAGTTACATCTTTAGCTATGTGTTGATGAAAGCAATGTTATTTGCTGTCTGAATTACCGTAAATAATGCCAGCATTACCCATAATCTCTGCATAACCTGACATGCTGTCAAACAAAGTAACAATATAATTTGACTGCAATGAATATTGTTCTTGCTCGATAGAGAGCAATTCAAATAAAGAACGTCTACCTAATGATGACCACTGTAAAAAGAAGTCTTTTCTAACTCTATCGTTAACTTCCAATAGAGCTGTGAAGTCCTGAGCGCGTTTGATACCAGAATTAGCAGACTCATACTTTTCACGATATTGGCTATCAACTTGTCGCGTAGCTTCTTCTAATCGTTCATCACTGGCATTAACGCGCTCAACTGCTGCACGCTCATTTGAACGCAAGATGTCACCATCAAAAATTGGCGCTGTCACTAGCAATGAAACGTTATAGCCTTCCCCTGCAGCTACACCTGGATATAGCGAGCCATAGGAACTAGACAATTGAACGAGTGGCTTTCTGCTAGCAGATACTTGATCCAAACTCTTTTTCTGAAATTGTCGCTCTGCTTCTAACGCTTCTATTTGTGGATGGCGTTTAATATTTTTTCTAATCGTTTCAATATCGGGATCGACAATAAAACTAGCTGCTATACCGTGACAGCTTGCGACATTGTCTTTTCCAAGAATGCGTTCGAGCTTAAATTTTGTTTCTTGTATTTTGCTACGTACCGCATCTTGCGAAGATTTTGCTTGCAATACGCGCGATTTCGTTTGAATTAATTCACTCGCCCTACCCGCATCAGCTTTAGCAATTTTTCCAAGCATACCTAATATCTTATCGACATTAGCGATGTATTCATCCGTAATAGTAAGTAAGGCACGCTGCTTGTTATATTCCAAACAAGTTTTAGTTGCTTCAATCGCGAGTGCTTGTCCCTGCAAACGGAATCTGGCTACGGTTGCATCGCGTGCAGAAGATTTTCCTTCTATCAGCGCATCAATTTTGCCCCAATCATATAAAGGCATTTGCGCTGCTACGTTATAAGATAGTCGACCCGTTGCTCGGCCTTCTAGTGGTATATCGCCACCAGACACGCGTGACTGACCAGTTCCAGTAATTTGTGGATATCGTGAACCCTTGGCTGCGTTGATATCTTCATTAGCAGCGATGATATTCAGCTTTGCTTCGCGCACTAGCGGACTATTTTCAATCGCAAATCTGACCATTTTTTTTAATTGGGTATCTGAAGCCTTGATACGGTCTTTATCACTTAGTGCATTAAAGTCCCGTAATACTTTTAACTCTTCTGCAGTAAATTGATTACTAGGTAATTGTGCATGCGCTGCTGTTCCCATGACTAAAATTGCCATGGTTACCACCGATGCTAACAATGTTGGTTGTAATTTAATTTTAGCGTTCACGGAAGGCCTCTTTAGATTTAGCCAAAGGCTTCAATATGTATTGCATGATAGATTTTTCACCAGTGCGGATTTGCGCTTGTGCCGTCATACCAGGAATGATTTGCATTTTTTTATGCTTAGGATTATTCGGATCTAAGCTCGCGGAAATCATCACACGATAATAACTAGCGGATTGCCCTTCTACAGGACGTGCGTCTTCACGAAAGGTGTCCGGGCTGATCATTTCTACTTTGCCAGGCAACTCTCCATAGGTTGAAGAATCATAGGCAGCAAGATTCAAGGCAACCGGTAAACCAGTTTTGACATGTGAAACTTCTTTTGGATCTAATCTTGCCTCAAACATCAGTTTAGTATCGACAGGTACTATATCTAACAGAGGTGCAGAAGGAGGAACAGCAGCACCTAAGGTCGTCATACGAATATTTTTTACAATACCTTTAACTGGTGCTTTCAAAGTAGTGCGCTCTAAGCTATCTAACTTTGCATTCAGGTTAGGACTTAACTGACTAAGTTCTGCATCAATTTTCACTAACTCAGCATTCGCTTCAGCATGATAGCGATTGAGACGCTCATTGATTTGCTGAACGATATCGTTTTCTTGTCTGTAAAGACGTGACAACTCCACATCAGAGAACAAACCTTGGCGTGCTAATTTTTCTGAGATAGAAATTTCATTGTGAATCAAATGCTGACTTTTACGCATCGCATTGACTGCATTGTTAAGCATTTTTTTCTTTGCTTCAAAAACTTGTGTCTCATTGTCGAGCAAATTCTCATCGGCTTCGACCTCAGGAGGAAAAACTAAAGGATCATCATAAGCTTCAGCATAAGCACGGGCTCTGGCTGCTTTGAGAGTGAGTTGACGCGACACACCTTCTTGATATTGTGATGCAAAACGAATTGGATCGAGCTGAATTAATGGCTGATCTTTTTCAACTAAATCACCCTCTTTTACGAGTAATTCTGCTAATACACCGCCTTCTAAGCTAGAGATGGCTTGCTCGCGACTTGTCGGAATCACACGCGCTTCAGCAAGCGTGACTTCATCCACCATCGATAAACTAGCCCAAGTTAAAGTCGAGATGGTGACAACAATCATGAAATAAAGTATGGCTGATGAAGATGGTGTCGCTTGCGCCAACATCGCTTCGCTGATGTCACGCATGTATTCCAGATCTTCAGGCTTTAAGCGCGATTTACGCTTGAAGTATTTACTGAAATCGAACCCAAAGCTCCAGGGCGATATCTTGTCTAGATCGTGTTGTGATTTCTTGGTTGCCATTCTGTTTAACCTTAATGACTACTGATAGCAGAAGACCCTGCCAACATAGCAAGAATTTTTTCTTTTTCGCCATCAGCCACCATGCGCTGATTATCCATGACGACGATACGATCAACTACGCTTAACAAAGAAGGACGGTGTGTCACGATAATGACTGTGCGACCTTTAACAATATCTTCCAAACGTTTAGTGAACATGGCTTCGGTTTGCATGTCCATCGCACTGGTTGGTTCATCCATTAATAAAATTTTAGGACGTGTGACTAAGGCGCGCGCCAATGCAACAAGCTGTCTTTGACCACCTGACAAACCCAAGCCCATAGAACCGATAGGCATGTCGTAACCCATAGGATGGGAGTCAGCGATTTTATCTAGACCCGTTAATGCCACTACTTCCATGAATGCATCCACAGTTGCCGCAGGACGACCTAAAAAAATATTTTCACGTAAGGTGCCGCGGAATAGTCGTAAATCTTGTGTGACATAACCGATTTGATTACGGAAGTCGACAGGATCAATTTGTCTGATGTCGATCCCATCAATTTTTACTTGACCTTCAATCGGTTGATATAGACCTGCGATCATACGCAAGAGAGTGGATTTGCCACTACCAATCTTACCGACGAAGGCAACGCGCTCACCAGGTTCAATGGATAAGGTCACCTCACGTAATGCGATCGGTGGTTTATGGTTACCAGTTGATGGATAAGCAAAGCTTAATTTTTGTATATCAATCGAGCCATTGAATTTTGTTTTTTGCAGATAAGAGCGTTTAGGGTCGCGCTCAACCGGCATGCTCATTAAGCTATTTAAACCAGCCATCGCTGTTTTAGCTGTTTGGAATCGCATAGCGAGTTGAACGAATTGACCAACTGGGCCAATTGCACGACCTGAAAACATCATACAACCGACTAATGCACCGGTAGAGAGTTCACCTTGATGAATCAGATAGGTGCCCCACACCATCACAATAATGCCTTGCGCTTGCTGCACTAAATTAAAGAAGGTCATCACAATATTCGAGATGATTCTAAAGCGCATACCAGAATGTGCTGTAGTGGCGTTTAATTCTTCATAGCGCTTAATCATGATGCCGGAAGCGCCAGTGACACGCAGTGTTTCTATACCTTCGATAGATTCAATCAAGACACCCATCATTGCGGATTGATCGCGGAAGGTTTCCAACATCAATTTGTGCATAGGATATTGCACAATAACTGCAGTTGAGATGACAATAATAATTGCTGCAAGCGGTACGATAGCTAATGGGCCAGCAATAGTGAAAATCATGAAGATGAACAGCAAAGCAAAAGGCAAATCAGTAATGACTGCCATACTGGCTGATGCTGCAAAATCTCGTACTGTTTCAAATTGACGAACCTGATGAGCAAATGCACCTGAAGATGGTGGCGTATGCTCTAGGCGCAATCCCAATGCTTGTTTAAACAATGATGAAGATAAAGTGATATCACTCTTACGTGCTGCAAGATCCAATAAGTAATCACGCAAATGTCGTGCTGCTGCTTCGAACAGCATAGCCATCACAACACCGACAACCAAAGACCATAAAGTGGAATAGGCTTTTAAGGGAATCACGCGATCATAAATATGAACGGCAAACAGTCCACCTAAAGTAGACAACACATTAATTAAGATGGAAGCTAAAACACTATCGTAGTAATAACGGCGATAACGCCATACTGTTTTCCATAACCAGCTTGAACCTGAAGGTTCTTCTGCATCTTCTCCACCGGCCTGACCTGGTTTAGGTAATTGTTTAACTAATAAACAATGACCTGATTGAATAGTCAGTAGCTCAGCCTCACTCACCGTAAAGCTTTGATTACTAGTGGATGGATCAAGACATTCAAATTGTGGACGCAATCCTTTATCGGATTGAATACGTTGTTTCAATATAAGTGCACCGCCCGTTTTCGTTAGAACAACAACAGGCAGTAATTCATTAGGAAATATGCTGGCATCACGCTTCACCAATTTAGTAGCGAAACCAGATGCTTCAAGCGAGCGCATGCCCTGCTCTATCGACAGTCGATTTGTACTCGGCAAACCTGCCATGAATGAGGCGACAGATTTCTCTACACCATAGCTATCGCAAATCCATAGCAGCGACTGCAGCAAGCTGTCAGTGTCTGCCGGACTCGATTCAATTCGAACTCCACCGGGATGATTCATATCTTTTGGCAATGAGGTCAAAAAATGGGGCCCTCACAAACAAGTGGTTTATGTCGTCAGATTGCAAAGCAAACTGATTTCACGCTCCAATTAGCAGTACTTCATTAAAAAATCATGCAGAAAAATTAACTGATTAAGTTTATCTACACCACTCTTCCCGCATGTCTCGTTTGCAATATACCCGAACTATTTAGCAATTAAACAAACTACTCTTACGATCTTTATTAAGATGAATTGGCAATAAAATTAATAAAAAAATAATTTCAATCCATCGCAAACTTGATCTATCGATCTCTTATAAGCAATATTCAGACCAGCCAAAGTAAAAAGATCAGCAATGTAAAGATCAAGCTAATGCATAAGTAAACACCTGAGGGCTGTTCTCTTATAAGCAAAATCCCTGCTAGGGGAATCTAAAGAAATAAGCCGTTATCAGATAGGAATGTCTAACGATTCATTAATAAAAATGAAATGAAAATAATCTTTGCCACTGCAAGTGGCAAACACTTGCCGCACCATGACTTGCCGCTTTACCTATCTTTGCCGCTTGAAGACATTTGAATTTATTCAGCACTGAATAATTTTTTTTTACTCGACCTGCATTTGGAACATGCGCAGTTTTGACGTTAGTTCTCAAAACAAAGGTAAGATAGGAAACAAGCGCGTTCAATGCAGTTAAATTAATCAGAATTAAAAAATTCTAAAATGATAAGAATAACTATAGGGATTATTTTTTTACTAATTTTTACATCTGCATCAGCTGATCAGGCTTTTAAATGCAGCGTAAAAGGTACGTCATCTGATAGCGTGTGGCCACCTTCATTCAGCGAGCAAATTATTGTTGCCGTTATTGAAAGTGCTACGCCCGCGATAGAAATAGAGGGGCCTGCGATGACTGAGCTGCTCATTTCAAGTAAAAACCAAGCTACTAATAATATTGAAGATTTGAGCAACCAGAAAAACTGGCACTTAAAAGCGAGTGGGAAGACGGTAGAGGGTTATGACTATGTGCATTCGGTCAAAATCAGCAAAAACCCAGCGCTGATCGAGGTTTTTAGAAAGCATAAGACTTCTACGATACGCTACGAAGGGAAATGTAAAAAGATTAACTTAATGTTCAGTAGTAATCCTTAAAACTTAGCTTAGAAAACTAGCGGTCGTTACAAGATCTCACACTCTTCTGCTTTACTAGAAAATTGCGGTGCCTATACTGAGATCAACCTAACTCAATAGGAGACCGTAATGAAATCTAAAGTGCTGATTATTAGTTTACTTGCTTCGCTCTCACTTGGCGCTCAAGCAGGGAATGTTGAAAATGTAGTGGGTGGTGTGATACTTGGTGCAGTGATTGCCAACCAATTTTCTCATCACGATCATCCGTACGTGAATCTACCCGCACCTCAATATGTGTATCCACCACAAGTGGTTTATGCACCACCCATGCCTTATTACCCACCACAAGTTGTTTATTCAGGTCCACAGGTAATTTATGCTCCACAACCTGATTATGGATATGGACATAGACATTTTCATGAGCACCGCGATAACGATTGGAATCGCGGCTATGAAAGAGGTCGCTGGTAAATTGGAAGAAGCCTGAATAAAAAATTACATCTAATTTTTATTCAACTGACTCTATTTTTACTGCTTCACGGGTGTAGCATCATTCCAAAGCTCTTCATACTGCCTGCGTTGGTAGATCGCTAAGCTTGTATCGACAGGAATGAGATAACTTTGGTTATTTACTTCAGACTGCGTTTGTTTGCACTCCCATCCATTGAATTCATCGACAAATATCAGCTGATCTTGAATATCTTCAGCAACCCGCATATCGATCTTAATAATCTCAGTATCTATCGTTTCATTGACTTTAAGTAGCCTCTCCTTCGAAGCAGACTCTAACAACACTCGCAACCGTACTTTGTGATTAGCTTCAATTAACGGAGATAAAAATGCTTCTATATTTAAATCAGGACTTATGACAAAAATGTTTTCATGCGATGTAAGCAGCAAGGTGGAAAGAGAATCTGCAAAATTGTCTGTGGAGTCAGCATTAAAAATTAATTCTTTATCACTCCCAACCGCAGCTTGTAGATCAGCGATGGCATGACTTAATGCATGCAAGATGCGTTCTAGATGTTTATTACGCTCAGATTGTAGAGGCATAAACTCAATAGAATCTGCAATTGAAATAGCAGGCAATGGCTTCCATTGATAGACCATCGCATAGGCAGAACCCATCCACTGCTCATGCAATTGAGATTCTGGCGTATAAGTAGAAAAATCTGGCATATTTTTCATGAGTGCGTAGAACTGATGCAGCAGAATTTTTTTATTCATAGCGCCATCCCTTTTTGTTTATTTTTATACGCAAAATCACTCAACTAGATAACTTATTTAAAGTTTATTTTTACAAATTACAGAATCAGAAATAAGTCCCTGCCAAGGTTAACACTTCACCACCTGTACTCATTTTAAAGCGTGCAATACCTGCACTGCGTATGGTATTCACACCACCTAAATCTAGACGACGTATCCCTCGTGACTTTAATTCTTCTATCGCTTTCCAGAGTATGAGATTGTGGGCATGGTAATCACGTCCTTGCTCTGTGGTCCAGCCTACATGATAGATCGCTGCTTCGCCATGAATTAAAAACATCATCGCTGCGATACGATCACGTCCCAAATCAGCACGTAATGTGAGTATAGTTTTAGCCGTGTTAGGTCGTGATGCAACATAGTGTTCAAAAAACTCTAAAGGTAAACCTTCTAGACCTTTGTCACTACGCTGCTGCATCTCCGCTTCTAACACCCATCTGAATTGTCCTGGGTTGGTTCCCACTCGATGAATCGTCATCTCTGAAGCTTCCCCACCCACTAATCGATGACGCCAACGTCGATCTAATTGCGCGCGTAAAACTTCCATGGATGGTGTGAGATCAATCATCACGGTAGACAACCCTGTCATCACACGACGCCATGGATGCAATCCATGTGACTGACCTTGAGATATTTCAGGTGTGAAGAGAACGAAACGTAAACCTTGCAAAGGAATTGTTTTTTTTAGTTCTGCATAGACTGCAAATTCTTCTTTGGGAGTCAGAGGTGTTAACCAAATCGGTCCACGTGTACAAAGGGCGACTGCACCTAGCTTACCAAAGCGTCGCACTATGAACTGCGCATAAGCGACTCGTACACCGTCGACTTCGAGTTGTGCTCTTAGTACTGGAACACCCATCTTTTGCATTGCAACGCCGTAAGCACTATCTTGCTGCAACGCCGCTGCCGCCGCGGCATGAGCTGTATCCCATGCCTTTAAATCCACGTCTTCCCAATGCACTTTCATTGCGCTAGTATCCTGCAAGTTCATGATTAAAAGAGACTAGCATGCTGCAACGTTTATTTAAAAAACGCTCTGACCAGACTGTAATGGGATATCGCTTAGAAGAACCTAGACTCACATTCATCGCCCTTTTGTGGTTCTTATTGTATGTGGGGCTACCTGTGATTGGACTAGGTCTGCTCATGGATTTTTTAATTGAATGGATGACAGGTCGTTGTCTTGGCCTGTGGTGCTATTTTTGAAATATTTAATTAAGTTCGTAATGATCTTATCATTCCAACTTAAACAGATTTAGTTTAGGTTCTAACTTGTTTTCTTAAAAAATAAAACTCAATACTAAGGTTTAAAAATTTTGCGATTACGTCTTATCAAGCAATAAAAGGATTAAACGTAGTCACACCAGTACCATCAAAATCCGTAGTGTTACGCGTAACAACAATCAGATCATGCACTAGCGCGATTGCTGCTATCTGCTTATCGATAGGATTTTCCGGATGCGGCACACGCAGCCTTCCCCACAACTGCGCTGAGACCATATCTAATTCTAAGATGTTTTCACTATAGTCAGACAGTAGTCCTTCAAGCCAGTTTTCTAATACTTTAGCTTGTTCGACATCACCCCTATGGCGTATCAGTTCAACACCGCGCCTAAGCTCGCCTATGCTGATAACTGATAAACAAATTTCTTGATTACTTTCGTTTATCTGTTGAAAAAATGCGATGACTCCACGATTTGCTCGCGACTTTTTACGAAGCTCACTGATGACATTGGTGTCAATCAAATACACTGACATCTCCGGATACTTGGATTCGATCGAAGTCAGAATCAGCACCCACATTAGGAATGTCAGCAAGCGATTCGGCAAAATTGCGTTTTTTTGGTCTGGATAATGCAGACTCCAAAATCTTCCTGTGCTCGGCTTCTGCACTTGTCCCATTCGCACCTGCACGCTCTTTCAGAGCTTTCACTAAGTTTTCGTCCACACCACGAACAAGTAAATTGGCCATGTAGATTCTCCTTA
>CANGLD010000011.1 GCA_947454475.1 Oxalobacteraceae bacterium | reverse complement strand
CAATCACGTCGCTATCTGGATAGATCACAAAGAAGCGCATGTCTTGTATTTTGATACCAGCAAAAATGAATTAATTAAAAGTGCGGCAACGAACGGACATCTGCACCATAAAGCAAATGCGATTGGTAGCGGTAAGGCTCCAGAGGATCATCATTTTTTTCACAATGTGATTACTGCTGTCGCAGAGGTGACTGAAATTTTAATTGTGGGTCCCGGCTCTGCTAAGGGAGAGCTTTTAAAGCATGCAGTAGCACATGATCCCGCTATCGCGAAGAAAATCGTAGGTGTTGAGACTGTAGACCATCCAACCGATGCACAAATACTTGCTTATGCTAAGACTTATTTCAATCGCATAGATAAAATGAGAGGAGTTTACAATTGAATATTCAATTTATTGGCCCAGCATTGTTAGCCCCGGATGGCGGCGTTGATTTTCCGGCAAAATTTAACAATACTGATTTACTATGCCACTTTAGCTATGAAGCCTTGGAAGATATAGACTCTGATTCTTTTATGGGCGACGCACTGAATCATTTCTCGAAACATAAATTAAAATTACTCTCCATAGCTGAGCAAAAGATTATGAACGGTCATGCGCATGACGGTAAGATTCAAATATTTAGTAATGATTTAGTTTCAGATTAATGATTTAATTTTTTGTATGGTCGACTAGCGTAGGGTAAGTATGCATTAATCCATCTAATAAAATACTACAGAGCCACATCCGTACGATTACGCTGCGCTAATCGACCCTACTAAAATAAGTGCACCTATTTTTTAATAAAGCCATGAATCAAAAATACCATCCCGTTAGTCAGCTCATTCACTGGTTGACTGCAATTCTCGTCATTGTTGCTTTTGTGCTCGGCCCAGAAGATGTCGATGAATTGGATAATCCTTCACTAGACTTAGGCTTACAAACACATGAGACGCTAGGTCTGGTGGTTTTTGGCATGACTGTTATCCGAATACTTTGGACACTATTTACTCAACCTCCAATCGCAGTTGCTATGGCAGGTTGGATGCGCATGGTCTCAAAAGTTCTACAAGGGTGCTTGTATTTACTTTTATTAGCTGTGCCTCTGACAGCGATCTTGGGAACTTGGCTGGAAGGCGATGCATTAAGTCTGCTCAGTCATACCATCGTTACTTCGCCTTTACATACTTCCGAAAATTTAGGCGAATTCCTATTGGATCTACATCCCGTATTAGCCAACACCCTGCTCATTTTTGCAGGTGTACATGCAGCTGCTGCTTTATTTCATCACTTCATACTTAAAGATTTAGTTCTTGCTACTATGCTACCTGCATGGTTAAGCAAGAAAACCACTGATGATTAATAAAATAACAAAACAGCACGTATGGATGATTTAGTCGACAACTCAGCATTAGAAGCCCGCAATAAACAACTGGCTGCGCATAAAAGCACGTTGGTTAGTGTCTTCGTCAACATTGCACTCACTATTACGCAAGTATTTACTGGTTTGTATGCCGGCTCTCAAGGCTTGATCGCTGATGGTATTCATTCGTTAACAGATTTAGTGGCTGACTTTGTTGTACTCCTCACCAACCACCATAGCGGTAAAGAAGCAGATGATGATCATCATTATGGTCATCAGCGCTATGAAACTGCCGCCTCCTTATTTTTAGGTACATCGCTGCTAGTCGTTGGACTAGGTATGCTATGGCGCGCAGGCGAAAAAATTATTGAGCCCCCTCCTCTGGGACAAATTCAAATTGCCGCGCTCTACGTTGCCATCGCCGCTTTAATCATTAAAGAATTATTGTTTCGCTATATGTTGGCAGTTGCAGCTAAAGTACGTTCTTCTATGTTAGTGGCAAATGCGTGGCATGCACGATCAGATGCGGCATCTTCGTTTGTGGTCGCTGTAGGTATAGTTGGCGCCTTATTAGGCTTTCCTATCTTAGATGCAGTTGGTGCTTTAGTTGTCGGGCTCATGATTGCTCGAACAGGCTGGCAATTTGGATGGAATGCATTACATGATTTAATGGATAGATCAGCATCGGAAGAAGAAAATTTAAGAATACAAGAAATCATTCTCACCACTGAGGGCGTCAAAGGATTGCATGAACTCAGAACCCGCAAGACGGGCGATATGATTTTAGTCGATGTGCATATTGAAGTAGATCATGCGATTACTGTTCAACAAGGTCACGATATTGCCTTATCAGCTAGAAATAGAATCATGCAAGAATTACCGGTCTTAGATGTGATGACACATTTAGATCCTGTTTGAGTTTTATTTTTAAGTAATCACGCAATAAAAAAGCCTCAACGTTGCTGTTGAGGCTTTTTGCATTGATGCTTTACCCACGCTAACAATTGCCTGAGTAAGTTTGACTACAACTACTCTTTATTTGAAACGCGCTGCTGTCGCTGCGACACGCTGACCAAATAATTTTGCAGTTTCTAAGTCACCTGGGAGCATTTCTTCTGGGCTTGAGTCTGAAGGTGATTGCGCCATTGCACCACTTGATGAACCAACATAGTTAACATCATTACGCTGTGCTGCTTTTGAATTACTAGGCATCAAACCCGTTCCAACCCAGATACCACTGTGTTGCATAGCAAGGGTAATGAAGTAATGCAGCGTTGAATGCTTATCGCCATTCATGGTTGCGCTGTTTGTAAAGCCTGCAAAGATTTTATCTTTCCATGCTTGGGTAAACCACGCTTTAGATGAAGCATCTGCAAATTTTTTGAATTGCCAAGTAACGGAACCCATATAAGTCGGGCTGCCAAAAATAATAGCATCCGCTTTATTTAAGGTTTCCCATTCGCTATCAGTTAAATTACCTTCAGCATCAATTGCAACCAGTGTTGCGCCTGCACCAGCCGCAACAGATTCAGCCATACGTTTTGTGTGGCCGTAGCCAGAGTGATAAACAACTGCGATATGTGACATAGACTCTCCTTAGTGAGTTTTAAAAAATTTAAACGAATAATTTATCATAAGCTAGTAATAAAGTTTGATGCATAGCACTGCCTTCCATATCGACACCTAAATCAGGCAATCCGAAATAGCGCTCGGTGCGATTGAGTAAAGCCTCTGCTTGCCGCACGGTCTCTGTACCAAACATCAGCGTTAATGAGCGCCGATAATTTTCAATATCTTCGAGCTTGATGAGATTTTCTAAGCAGCGATAGACTAATCGACGGGCTGGTTGCATTTGCTGATAATGATGTATCCAATCACAGCCTTCTAAAATGGCATCTTCATCACCAATAGCACAGGCCAGTAGCGTTTTAAGTTCACCTATGCGTAATTCTTTCCAAGTTGTGCCTACTGGAATAGCTAATCCTAATATTTCCCACAATGGTCGCTCATCATTTAAGTTAGATGTCTGCAAATCTGCCAATAATTCTGCAGCTTCTTGATCAGAGAGCTTAGACAATTTTACTAACGCAGGGCGCAGCTTATTCCCTACACTATTGTTTTCCCATTCTAAGTCTTCAACTGGATAAATCTCTGACATACCCGGTACGAGAATACGACAACTGTAAGCACCCTGCTCTTCAAAATCCGCAATGTAAATATCTTTGCCTTCTTCATGTATGCACTGACACAGCCACGCATAATCTTCCGCTGTCGTATTACTAAAATTCCAATCCACGAAAGGAAAGTCTGGCGTATCACTTAAAAAATTCCAACTGATGACGCCACTAGAATCAACAAAATGAATTTCTAAGTTAGAGACGGCAGTAATTTCATCCATATCAAAACCTGGCTCTGGGAAATTCTCCAGTGACTCTAATGCACGTCCTTGCAGTAACTCTGTTAGCGCACGTTCTAACGCCACTTCAAAGCGTGGGTGTGCACCAAAGCTAGCAAAACAGCCTTGATCTTTAGGATGTAGCAGCGTGACATTCATGACGGGATAGCGTCCACCCAGTGAAGCGTCTTTTACTAAAATACCGAAACCTGCTTCTCGCAATCCTTTGATACCCGCTGCGATACCGGGATAACGAGCAATCACTGCATCTGGCACTTCTGGCAAACATAATCCTTCACTGATGATGCGATATTTAATATGCCGCTCAAAAATTTCAGATAAGGCCTGACTACGCGCTTCCATCATCGTGTTACCCGCAGCCATACCATTGCTCACATACAGATTACCTATGATATTGACCGGTATCCAAGTCTGCGCTCCATCACGTAAACGTTGATAAGGTAATGCACATATACCGCGCGCTTCATTCCCCGAATTCAAATCAACCAGTACATGATCTGCTATCTCGCTATCTGGGTTATAGAATGCATGGAGTTCTGGATTGAGTAATGCCTCTGGCCAGCTGCCGTCTTCACTCAAAGGAAACCAGCGTTCTTGGGGATAATGCACAAAGGGTTTATTGGCGCGTGTCTGACCTAAATAAAAATGCGTCCAAAAATAATGTGTGCCTAAGCGCTCAAAAAACTCACCGAGTGCGCTAGCACGTGCTGCTAATTGCGTTGCACCCTTGCCATTTGCAAACAACATATTGCATTCACGATCACGTACATGCACTGACCAAATGGACTCAACTGGATTCAACCATGAGGATTCATCTAAATGAAATCCACGTGCAGCGAGTTTTTTCTGCATCGTCGCTATGGTGGATTCTAGTGACGCATCTTTACCAGGAATAAAGCTTTCGGTTTGCATAATGACGAGGAAAGAAATGGGGAAGTCCCGCAGCATAGCGCATCTCATGGAAGCCAAGCTTGCTTTTTGAATTCCTGCGCCGCATCTTCCTGCGCTGAATGCATGTTCGCTTTTTATATGACTACCTCATTGTCAGGCTGATGCCATTACAATACCGAGCACAGCGCGTAGCAATACCCACCTCCGCTAGCGTTTTACGTAGTATCTTGGCAATTTAATGCTTGAATTAAGGATGATTATTTCTATGACTATTTCTATGTTTCAGGCCAGCGTGCCACGCTTAATCAATGTTTTAAATAACTTATCGCATATTCTTGACAAAGCGCAGACACATATCGATGCCAAAAAACTTGATGCAACTGCCTTGATTCAATTTCGCTTGTTCCCCGATATGCTCAATTTCACACGCCAAGTTCAAATTGCAAGCGATACAGCTAAAGGTGTCGTTGCTAGACTGGCAGGCGTTGATATTCCTGTTTATGAAGACAATGAACAATCAATTGCAGATCTCAAAGCAAGAATTACAAAAACTATCGATTTCATTCAAGGCTTTAAGCCTGAACAAATCGACGGCACAGAAGACAAAGATATTATTGTTAAACGCGGCGAGAAAGAAACACATTACAAAGGTATGCAATTTTTATTAGGACATGCCATTCCTAATGTGTATTTTCATACTACGACTGCTTATGCGATTTTGCGCCACAACGGTGTTGAAGTCGGTAAGCGCGATTACTTAGGCAATCCTTAATCAGACGCTGACTGTGCGATCTTCTCTGTAATGTAAAAAACAGAGAAGCCTCGCTCAGGTGACAGCTTTGTCCGATGTTGCGTTCATGCGTTATGATTTTACCTATGAAATTTAACGAATTTATCGATCATCTACAACCCAGGCTATATTCAGCATTAATCTATCTTTCAGATAGTTTTCTGGATGACCCTGCTTATTTAGCATTGATTTTTTCTTAAAACTTTCTACATAAAAAAATTGTATAGATGCTGTACTTACTTAAAACTCTCATCGCAGCAAGCATTATCGTACTAGCTACTGAGCTCAGTAAGCGTAGCGCGACGATGGCAGCTTTCTTACTTGCCCTGCCTATTGTATCTATCACCACCTTTATTTGGATTTGGATAGAGACGCAAGATAAAAACAAAATCGCCGATCTCAGCTCGATGACGTTTTGGTATGTCATTCCCTCATTACCTATGTTTTTGGTCTTCAGTTGGCTATTGCGACATAATGTGAACTTCATTATTGCTTTACTTGCTAGTTGCGTATTAACAGCCGTTCTATTTGGCGCCGTAAAATATTTTCAGTCTTAGCGATTGATTTGCAAATAACTACATCACATCAATTTATTGCTTAGCTAAGCTATTTTTAATTTCAATTTTCAAATTATTTTCAACATTCCACATTATGTCGACTATCCCAGCTTGCCCCGTCTGCCACATGGAAAATACCTATGAAGATGGCAGTAATTATATGTGTGCAGATTGTGCGCATGAATGGCCTATCAATGCGACAGATGATGAGCCCGCAGAGACGGATGGCATAGTGCGCGATGCGAACGGCAATCCACTCGCTGATGGAGATGCTGTGATTCTCATTAAAGATTTAAAAGTCAAAGGCACTTCTACCGTATTGAAAAAAGGAACCAAAGTAAAAAGCATACGATTAGGTGCAACCTCGGATGGTCATGAGGTGGATTGCAAAATGGATGCAGGCAATTTCATGCTGAAGGCTTCGTTTCTTAAAAAGGCTTAGCCCGCTCAACAACTCATGAAGAATACAATTTTGATACGTGATTTATGTAAGCTTATCTTTGTTTTATTAATGATAGCTTCTTCACATGCCCTAGCAGTTGTTGAATTACGCAACCAAGAGATAGCTGAGTGTTCAGAAGGTGAAATTAAAAGCTGGGAAGACAATCGCGATACTGCAGCAAAATTTTCTCCTATTGTCTTTTACTATGATCACAACGGTGCGCCAGCATGGTTTAGTGAAAAACAAGTAGCCGAACTGATAGAACGTGCAGCAAGTGCATGGTCACAATGTGGCATACCCGCTCTGGTTGTCACTAAAAATAATAAAGCGTCTTCAGCTGCAGGCACTGTAACGATAGATTGGAATGTCGCTGGTAGTCGCGGAAATTTTGGACTCGCCAATCTCACACAAAATCAACTCTCTTTAGGCTCGCCTGCTTTTCAATTACTCAACCAACGTAATCCTAAGCATAATGCACTAGAGACTTTACAGATGGTGTTGTCACATGAAATGGGCCATTTTTATGGCATGCTTGCTCATTCAAGACGCTGTATCGATGTACTGTCTTACTATCATGATGGTAAAGGAGGACAATGTTATTCACGATTCCCAGACATCATCAGAAAATTTCCTGAATACCGCTCATCTCTTCCCACTGCTTGCGATATTCAACGCTGCAAAATCTTGAATCACAAAGAGTGATGCAGTTTTGTATTCCTACTTTTAAATCTTCAATAATGATTTCGCGGGTATAGCTGCCTGCGCTAATCGCTGATGTCCTTGTAACGCTTCTATTTCCAATAAAACGAGTGCACCAGCCACAATCGCATTTGCTTTCTTCACTAAATTTGCTGCAGCGATTAAGGTACCGCCTGTGGCGAGCACGTCATCGATAATCAAGACTCTAGATTGAGGGCGAATCAGATTTTGCTGAATTTCCAATGCGTCTGATCCATACTCCAAGCCATAGCTTTCAGAATAAACGGAGCCAGGTAATTTCTTTGGTTTGCGAGCGAGTATCAATCCTGTTTTTGCTAAGGGACTTAAAGCTGCAGCAAAAATAAATCCTCTGGATTCCACACCTAATAGATAATCATATTCACAAAACAAGCTGAGGTCATACAATGCTTGGTTTGCAAATGCAAATGCCGCTTGGTCGGCAAGTAATGGTGAGATATCTTTAAAGCTAATACCAGGCTTAGGAAAATCTGGCACCGTTGATAAATAATTTAATAAATTCATAATAATATGACCCATGCTTTGGTTGTAATTGCGGCACTAGAAAGCGAAATTAAAGCCAACTCGCTACCCGCACATATACCTATTGTTTATTCTGGTATCGGAAAAATCAATGCTGCTATCGCTACCTTTCAAGCCATTCAGCGTTATCAGCCTAAGCTCATCATTAATTTTGGCACAGTAGGCAAAATCAATCCTGCACTTTCAGGCTTGGTGACGATTAATAAAGTTATACAGCGTGATATTAGCGCTGAACCACTGGCTCCTCGCGGCATAGTGCCTTTATCTTCTAAGCCGAATGAATTTATAACAGAGACACATGGCTATGTCTGCGGCACTGGGGATAACTTCGTGACCCAACATGATCCTTGGCTCATAGAAAAAGGCGTTGATGTCGTCGACATGGAATTATTCGCTATTGCTGCTATCGCATTCGAACACAATATAAACTGGATCGCTTATAAATACATATCAGATGCAGCGAATGAAGCTTCCGCGCATGAATGGTCTACCAAAGTGAATCACGGTGAAGATTTATTTTTACAAGAATTAAAAAATCACTCCAACACTTGATGTATGCATCATCTATTTGAAATAGCTGGACTTGCTTGTTAGCTCAGCGCTTCCACTATTTAGTCACTACGATTTTTACAACCTTCATTATTTAGTTAGCCTTATCTATGTTGAATGCACAAGTATTACGTTTTTTTATGAATATATGGCCACCCTTTATTGGCGCTGGCATAAAAATTATTACTTTATCTAATGACTACCGATACACATTGGTTCGTCTGCGTATGGGTATTTTTAATCGCAATATAGCGGGTGTACATTTTGGTGGCAGCTTATTCGCCATGACCGATCCTTTTTTTATGATTATGGTTCAACAAAATCTAGGTAAAGAATATGTGGTCTGGGATAGAGCTGCAAAAATAGACTTTGTTAAGCCTGGCAAAGGCAGTGTTACTGCTGAATTTGCGATCAGTAGTGAACAGTTAAACGAATTGAAATCTGCCGCATATGACGGCGCAAAAGTATTACGCGATTTCACAGTCGAAGTAAAAGATCAGAGTGGGGAAGTGGTAGCAGTCATCGTAAAAACGATTTACGTGAGACAAAAGCGTAAGATGTGAATAATGCGCATATGTTTTGCAAAATTGATATCGTATAGATTTCTTTATATCGTTCTAGGCTGAGCTTTAACTCCGTAATTAAATCGACATAGTCATTTGTTATATTGTTCTCAAAATTTTTTAATTAATCTGTAGGAGGTGTTGTATGTCTGAAGGTGCGCACATTGATCCATCTAATAAAAAAGTTGCTCTTATTATTTCTGTTTTGGCTTTAGTTCTCGCTATATCTGAAACACTGGGTAAAACAGCCTCTAGCACTGCATTAGAAAAAAATATTGAAGCGTCTAATCTCTGGTCTTTTTTTCAAGCGAAATCTATACGTATGACTACCATGAAGGTAGCTGCGGATAGCGTGGTATCATCCGGTAAGCTCAGCGATAAACAAGAAAAGATAGTGCAGAAGTGGCGCTCAGATGCAGCCCGCTATGACAGCGAACCTGAGACTGGTGAAGGTAGAAAAGAATTAATGGCTAAAGCTAAACATGCAGAAGAACAACGCGAATTAGCTAGTGCAGCTGGCCATCAATATGAAATGGCTTCTGCTTCCATTCAAATCGCTATCGTATTAGCTTCTACCTCGATTGTGATTGGCGTTCCAGTTCTGCTGTGGGGTAGCGCTGCTCTTGGCGTGATAGGCATATTCTTTCTCGGCCTAGGATGGCTTGCTCCTACACTGATTCATATTTAAGTCTTTGTCTGACTGATTAATTTAATCTATTCAAACTACACATGACTGATGTTTATACATTGCCAGATAATCTACCGATTCCGGTTGATGATGGCGCATGTGATCATTTGATTGGATTAACACTGCCAGATCTTTCATTACACGCGACAGACGGCTCGGATGTAAATTTATCCATGCATAAGGGTCGTCTGGCGCTGTATTGCTATCCCATGACTGGACGTCCAGGCATAGCCTTACCCGACGGTTGGGATGACATACCAGGCGCTAGAGGATGCACACCGCAAAGCTGCGCCTTTAGAGACCACTACTCTGAACTGAAACAACTAGGTTGTGAAATAGTGGGAATGAGTACGCAGTCTCCTGCATATCAACATGAAATGGCAACGCGACTTCATTTGCCTTTTAAGATACTCAGCGATCAATCACTCACATTTACGACAGCATTGAATCTGCCGACTTTTGTCGTAGAAGATATGCGTTTAATTAAACGTCTGACTTTAATCGCAAATGATGGCGTGATTAAAGCTGTGCACTATCCGATTTTTCCTAGTCACAGTGATGCGGCGTGGGTCATCAACTTTTTAAAGTCTGATGACAGCTAAACGCTGTGACTTATCTTGATTTATTTATTACATACTAATCGGTATGCGCCTTTGCCGCCTGGATTTTTAGAAATCGGCTGCCAATCTCCAGGTGTTCTAACCGTACCTAGCTCCATACCCGTACCCATCAAACCTTTGTAAGCAATGAAGTACTCTAGCTTCATCAACTCTTCATCACAGTCATATTCTTTACGCATTTTCATAGAAAGCATGCCGTTTTCTGCTGGGTTCTTATAATTCTCCAACTCCCATGATTTACGAAAACGACCTGAAGATATCAGTCCGTCGGTATTCACATGCACCGTTGTTCCGCGAATATTTTCAAAGACTTTGACCCACTCTGCATGTGCTACAGAAGCAAAGCAAAACAGCGCTAAGAATATAATTTTATTTTTCATACACACTCTTTATTAAAAATGAATTGAATCAATCGAAATTAGTTTTGCGGTGCACCGGATAAAATCCATTTCGCAAGCAACGTCGCATTTTGTTTTTCTATTCCCTCGTTTGCTGGATGAGGTACGTCACCCCATTTACCCTGACCACCTGATCGTATGACATTCGTTATTTTTGCGGTGACTTTTTTACCTTTGTAACGCTGCGCGACTTCTTGCCATGATGGTCCAACAAGCTTACTAGCGAAATCATGGCAGCCAGAACAACCATTATCTGCAAATAATGCATTGGCAGTGACTATTTCATTCGGCTTTAACTGAGCCTGAGCGACAGTCACGACACACAACAATAAAACAGCCGACAGGTACTTGCCTATTTTTTTCATACGCTCTCCGACATTCGTCAATTGATGCGCTCAATTTACAAATATTCAGAAAGAAAAACTTGGTAGCAGATCAAAATTTTCAACATTAATCATGCGCGGCACTCTTTGTAAGAAAGCGTGGGCTTAATAATTAGTAAACACCTTGAACACGAAGGTAAAGAAAGAACGTCAGGCAGGGAGTCGAGCTCACCCATTTTGCTTATGGAGGGGGAAAAACGAAAAGGTCAACTCGTGTGACCTTTTCGCTTGATAGAATTTATTCTTCTGAATTATCGGCGGCAGGTGTATTTCTCTCTGCCATAGCAAATCCAGATGGTTGGCCATCTTTGACCTTAACGATATTGCCTTGCAAGATACCGCCACGCTTAATCTCTAGCTCAGCATACGTTATCGAACCAGTAACTTTACCTACAGATTCCACAACCAAAGTCTTATTCGCAACTGTGGTGTCAGTCAAAATTCCGCCCACACGTACATGATTTGCTGCTGTTTTACCGTTAATTCCGCCATTATTGGTGACGTAAATCGTGTCGGCAGAAATGACGCCTTCGATTTTTCCATCAACGGTTGCCACGCCTGGCACTTTAATTGTGCCCTTCATGAACACACCTTCACCTACCATCAGCGTACCGGGAGAATTTGTATCTGCCATATAAATTTAATAACAAAGTTAAAAGGGTTAGTGCAATGATACAAGCATTAAGGGCAAAATACATCCCTTACGCGTTTTTAAAAAGTAAATTAATCTTTTGACTAGTTATGCAGCCAATTAAACCAGCACCTCGACTTATTTTATTTGCCGGTCATGCCGGCACTGGAAAAACTTCACTGGCAAAAAAAGCCTTGCCTTTGATTGCCGAGCGCACCGGAGAAGATTTCTTTTTTCTAGATAAAGATACTGTGTACGGCGCTTTCAGCTCCCATATGATGGGTTTGCTGACTGGTGATCCTAATGATCGCGATAGTCCGGCTTATTTGCAAAATATTCGTGATCAGGAATACGCAGGATTAATCGACATTGTGCGAGAAAACTTCACTCTCAACGTGAATGTGATTTTAGTTGGACCTTTTACGCGTGAACTTATGTCCGGAAAATTTTTCCATCCTACTGAGTTAGGCTTACCTGCATCCACTACCTGCAAGATTGCATGGATAGATTTAGATAGCGAAGAAGCGCGTAGACGTATTGCACATAGAGCTGATGCGCGTGATGCATGGAAGCTAGCGCATTGGGATACTTATTTACAAAGACGTGTAGAACCACCTGTTCATGACAATCTCACTCGCTTCAATAACTTGCATCCCACAGAGGCAGAATTTGAAGCTTTGCTGGCGCATTTAATTCACTAATTTGCGCCAGCAAGATGCATCTAAAACTTTTATTCAATCGCTTGATACACTAATTGTTTAATCATGCGTCGGTAATACTGACGTATCGCACCAGGTGTTTGAGTCATCAAGACTGCAACTAACTGCTCTTTAGGATCCACCCAAAAGAAAGTACCGCCTAAGCCAGCCCATGCGTAATCGCCTTCTGAACCAGGCACACTTGCTAACCCTGCACCTTGTCGCACCATAAATCCCAAACCAAAGGTATAGCCCTGTACACCCATCAACAATTCACCAGGTTGTATCGGTGTAGCGACTTTAGGTCCCAAATGATCAGATGTCATGAGTGCGACGGTAGTGCGTGACAAGTATCGCTTTCCATCTAAGACGCCACCATTCAGTAGCATCTGACAAAAGCGTAAATAATCATCTGCAGTGGTTGAAATACCAACGCCACCGGAATCATTACCCGTCGCTTTCGTGACATCAATCACAGGCTGCATGGGACCACCTGTACTTGGATCTATCTTGAGTGGTTCTGCTAGTCGCGTAACTTTTGATGCAGGCACAACAAAGCTCGTATCTTTCATGCCCAAGGGCTGAATTAATTTTTCATCTAATAAAACACTCAGTGTCTTACCACTAACGGCTTCTAATACACGACCTAATAAATCGGTAGACAAACTGTATTCCCAAGTCGATCCTGGTTGCCACAACAAGGGTGCTTTACCAAATGCTTCAACTTGTTGTGCTGGTGTCAGTGACATTGATTTAAAAGGTATGTCAGTCGAAAACAACCCTACTTCCTGATAGGCGTTTTTCATACTTGCGTAGCGCGTAAATTCCGCATACGTTAAACCTGAGGTGTGCCGCAATAAATCATGCACGGTAATTTGACGCTGCGCTGCAACTGTTGCGCTATTTGTTTCTGCAGGATTAACCAGCACTTTCATGTTGCTCAATGCTGGTAAAAATTTTGATACCGGATCTGCGAGTTGCAGCTTACCTTCTTCCACTAACATCATCGTTAATACCGACACCAAAGGCTTGGTCATGGAATAAGCACGGAAGATGGCATCGCGCCGCAATGGCTGATTCGTCATTTTATTTTGATAGCCTGTGGTATCGGCATACACCACCACACCTTTGCGAGCAATCAGTAGCACGGCACCAGGCATGCGATTAGCTTCAATCTCTGCTTGTATAACTGGTTTAATCCGTGTGAGTCGCGCAGGTGATAATCCTTGCGCTTGTGGCGATCCCGTTGGTAAATCTGCTGCACTTGAAGTCCATGCAATGAAAACCAACATGACACTGGCGATTGACCCAATTTTTTTAACGTGCAACATCGTCGTCTCCTTATTTTTATTTAACTACTCTTCATTATTTTTTCATTGTAGTACTAAGCGTAAAGGATTAAGAATCTCTCGCCACTGCTCTAGCTCAGGCGCAGCTTCTCCCACTATCATGCTAGCAAGCCATTCACCACACCATGGAGCACAAGTCATACCACGCGAACCATGTGCTAGCGTGGCATACAGTCCTTCTGCAAGCCGACCAACTGCTGGCAATCGATCTTGTGTCACCGCTCTAAAAGCCACGCGCCCACTTTGACATTCACTCATATCTAGACAAAATTCTGGCAAGAGTCTTTGTAGTCGTTGAAAATTTTCTTGATCATCGGTAGTGCGAGCTTCACTATATGCATCATCTTTTTGTATGGTGGCACCAATTGTGTGTATACCTCGAATTGCAGGTGTGATGTAGCCATCACGACAAATAATTTTATCTAAAGTACGTCCTACTTTTTCAGGCAATATCGTTAACTGACCGCGTGCACTATCGATTGCTAATGAGGATGAAAATAAGGTATCAGAAAAAGCACTCGCTAAAATTACACAATCTGCATTGCGCACTGAGCCATCCGACAAAGTAATGGTGGCGACATATTTTTCATCGAACTGTAGTTGAGTTACTTTCACACCAACTTGCACTTGAATACGAGCATGCGTTAGCAAAGACTGTACAAATGGAATGGGCTCTATCCATCCTGCTACAGGCAAATGAAAACCTTTATCAGCAACTTTATTTGCACTAAGTTGATTTGCCTGTTCTTGCGAGACTTCAGCAATCCACTCTGCTGCATAGTGCGCTGCATGCTGTGCAAGTTTTTGATGACGAAGCGCATCGCGCGTCATTCTGATTGCACCGCATAACTCATGCGGAATAGCTTGCCCATGAAGTGCTAACCATTGCACCAACCATTGCATGCCTAATGTGGTCAAGGTTGTAATGGGATTATGTTCACCACCAGGCTCAGGACGAATAACTACAACAGGATTACCAGAACCACCGCTTGCAATGTGATTTGATTCGATGACAGTCACTGGGATATTCCGTTGGGCTAGTGCATACGCCACACTCGCCCCTGCTATACCAGCACCAACAACTAAGACTTGAGTAGGAATCTTCGAGGCTTGCATAGTAATTACTTGCAAAGCCCTTCAAAAATTAACTCTGAGGTAGGAAGCTCTAAGGTATCGCTTACGATAAATGTGGATGTATTGATTCGTACGCGTCGCGTCGCTTGCTGTGCTGTCAAACCATAACAATACCAACCACTCTCCGTAGCAGAGCATGGCATAGACTCTAATGTTTGATTCAGTATCTGATAACGCCGCTGCTCATCTACTGGATAAGTTGATTCTGCTCCACGATGAATAAAACGTGTTTTACCCTGACATTCCCATGTCAGATCAGCCGACTGTACAGTTGAGGAAAATAAAAAGAGAAAGATGAAAACTAAGCGCGCTAGAGGCATGAGCAATGACCATCAATATTAACTATGCCCTACTTTACCACTGCGCACCTTGTTTTGAATCTGCGCTGCTATGAAGCTATTAATCCTTAACTATTTAGCAAATTAACGACTGGCTAACCATTGATTAAACTCTTCTATATCCGCAGTGCGTAAACCACCTGAGCGCATACGCAGTCCCATTAAATCACGCAAGAAATCATAACGCGCCTTAGCTAAATCTAAACGTGCTCTAAATAATCTACGACGTGCATCCAATACATCAATGACGGTGACAACGCCTAAATCAAAACCTACTTCTTGCGCTGTCACTGATTGTTCCATTGCATTGACTTGATTCGTAGTCGATTCAATCCTAGCGTGATTCGCAATGGCGCTAGCGAATACTAAGCGCATATCACGCTCGACTGAACGACGCGTTGCTTCAAGTTGCTGCTGTGCGATATTTAATTGCGCTTGCGCAGAAGCCATCGTCGCATTCACACGCCCACCTTCATAAATTGGAATACGTAATTCAAGGCCTACTACATTTACGCCAAATTCACGTCTAGGTAAATTATCAATATCTTGATTAGATTCATTTCTTTGTATCAGAAAAGAAAGCTGAGGATAGTGTTCAGCACGAGCACTAGCCACACTACTACGACTTGCTTTGACTGCTTCAGCGCGCGCAAGAATATCAGGATTTGCATCTAAGGCAGCACGCACCCAATAGGTTTCATCATAAGGTACAGCAGGAAAATTTGAGCGTGCAAGCACAGCTAATTCACCAGGGTCTCGACCACTTAATTCGCGTAATTTAATTCTTGCAGCATCCGCTTTATTAGCTACATCAATTTGTCTCGTTTCTAGTTGCTGTAGATAAGCAGTGGCTTCAGATAAATCCGTGACTTTTGCCATCTGCATTTTGAACATTGCTAATAGTCGTGCCACCTGCTGTGCTGCCGCTTCTTTTTCTGACCATAACTGCTCCATCTCATCATCAGACTGTAATCCTTCGAGATAGGAATCAATGAGCTGTGCTGTTAACTGCAAACGCGCGAGATTGGCTTCGCTCTCTGCTTGTTTAGTTGCATTCCGCGCGCCATCAAATCGGTAATAAGAAGGCAAATCAAGAATCGCTTGTCTAGCACTTAGGGTTGCTCGCTGACCGTAATAATCTGTAAGTCGTCCTGCTTCATTTGTGTAATTTTGCGAACCCGATACTTGCAAACTCACTTGAGGATAGAGGCGACTCACTGCAACATCGGCATCTGCTTTTGCGCGATCAACACCTAGCTCGCGCATTCTTAATGTAGGATTTTCTTGCAGCGCTGCTTTATATAGACTTAATAAATCTTCAGCCTGGGTAGATGGTGTTTGTATAAAGACTATCAAGATCAAGAATATGGCAGGGGTAGAGGTGATTATTTTTTTCATTTCAATCCTCTCTCAGTGAGCGCACCAATAAATCTGAGAAAGGTGCTGTCATATAACGCCAGAAGGTACGTGTACCTGTTTTAATAAATACATCGGCTGGCATACCAGGAACCAATTCGAGTTTTAGTTTGGCGAGATCACGTAAGCCTTTAGGCGTTACCATCACACGGCCTAAATAATAGGGACGCTTATCTTGTGAGGTTTCATCGATTAATCGATCTGCTGAAACCATCACCAGCTTGCCTTCTATTTTGGGCATATCGCGCTGACGAAATGCAGAGAAACGTACCTCTGCTGTTTGCCCTACTATGATTTGATCAATGTCTTGAGGTAGTAAGCGCACTTCAACCATGAGTTGCTCGTTTGCGGGAACGATATCTAAAACATGTGCGCCTGGTCTAATGACTTCGCCTGCTGTATGTACTGATAATTCCAACACCATGCCATCATCAGTTGCGACGACTGTCGTGCGTTTTACGGTATCGCTAAAGGCGCGATTTTTTTCATTCAAGCTAAATAGTTCAGCCTGCACTTCTGCCAACTCTTTCGCAACTTCACGCTGAAATTCTTGTTCAAGTTGAAGAATTTTTAAATCTGCAGAGCCAATTTCTAATTCTGTTGAAGCTATGTCGGATTGCAATGAACCACGCAATCCTTCGTTTTGTGCGAGATTGCGTTCCATTTCTCGTACACGCTGCATTTCTGCATAGCCCTGACTAGCTAAGGTTTGTAAATCAGCACGTTCTTTTTCAAATGAGCGTACTAATTTATCGCGCATGAATTTTTGCTCTTGCAATCCAATTAGTTTTTGTTTTAATTGCTCTATTTGTCTGCGATACAACATAACTTCACCATCCAATGTTCGTTTGCGAACTTGGAAGGTTTGATCTTGTATGCGCATTGCTTCTGCTGCGCGACCGTCATTGCTTCTTGTGGTTAATACAGATGGATAGCTGATGCGACTCTTACCATCACGTTGCGCAACTAATCTTGCTTCATGCGCGAGTGAAAGCAACCACTGCCCTTGAACCTGTTCTAACTGTGAACGTGGCTGCACATCTTCTAAGGTGAGCAATACTTCACCTTTATGTACATGCTGACCTTCTTTAACTCTTACCTCTCGCACGATACCGCCTTCTAGATGTGCGATCGGTTTGCGATAATTTTCCACTATCACCAAACCTGATCCAATTGCAGCACTATCAAGGGGCGCTATTACTGACCAGACGCCAAGCACGCCAAACACCAGCAAGACAGCAACTACACCACCCAAACGCAATATCTTTTCTTGACGTTCTATTTTTGGTGGCAATGTCTGAGTTGGAAAAGTTGGTATGTATTCAGATTTATTCGATTTGAATTCATGTATTGTGCTCATGCGACCACCTCATTACCTCTGATGGGATAAACACCTGGTCCACTATTTTTTTGACTTAATGCCTGCGCTACTTGATCACGTGTGCCATATAAAGAAAGTTTTCCATCTACTAAAACTAAGATGCGATCCATTTGTTCAAGAATATTATTTTTGTGCGTGACGATAATCACCGTACTTCCTATCTCACGCAATTCACTTAAGGCTTTTTGTAGTGCTGCATTACCTGCTTCATCAAGATTGGAATTTGGCTCATCCAATATAACGACTTTGGGGTCACCATATAAAGCACGTGCTAACGCTACGCGTTGTCGTTGACCAGCAGATAAAGTGAATTGCCCTTCTAGTTTGGATTCATATCCATGAGGTAGCGCCAGTATCATTTCATGTACGCCCGCTTTGCGTGCAGCCTTGACTACTGCTTCGGAATCAATGAAACCAAATCGCGCTATGTTTTCTGCAATAGTCCCATCTAATAGTTCTATATCTTGCGGCAGATAACCGATTTCATCGCCGAGCACATTTCTTTGATATTGATTGAGTTCAGCTCCATCAAGACGCACGCTGCCTGAGACTGGCATATGCAAACCCAATAAAGTACGTACAAATGTCGATTTCCCTGCTGCGCTAGGACCAATCACTGCGAGTTGCGTCCCACTCTGTATGCGCATACTTATTTCTTTAATGATGGGAGCGCGCGCACCATCTGGTGTAACCACTACTTTTTCTAATTTATATTCGCCCACTACTTCGGGCAGTGGCATGGCTTCTTGTTTTTCTTCTTGAGATAAAAGTAATTCTGATAAGCGCGCATAACTTGTTCGTGCTGCAGATAATCCCCGCCAATGCGCTATGAGTTGATCAATTGGTGCTAATGCTCTACCTAATAAAATTGATCCTGCTATCACCATACCTGGACTGATTTCACGTTGTATCGCTAAATAAGCACCCAACCCTAGTACCAATGATTGAGAAGTCAGTCGAAATGTTTTTGATAGTGCTGCAATAAATCCCGCTCGACCACTAGCTATATGTTGTGCTGATAAGGCCGCGCTACGATCAGTCAACCATAATGCACGCAATCGTTCTAGCATGCCCATAGAAGTAATGACTTCTGCATTTCTTAAATGTGATGCCGTTTTTTGATTTGCTGTGAGATTAAATCGATTTGCATCTTGCAATAATGCTCGTGTTGCGTATTCATTCCAGATCGCCAATGCAGCAAGCACTACAGTACATGCGATTGCCATGACACCCATCCAAGGATGAAATAAAAACATCACTGCTACATAGATAGGCATCCAGGGAGCATCGAGTAATGCAAATAAACCAGCACCTGTTACAAACTGGCGTAATTTGTCTAAATCATCTAAGGGTTGTGCATGAGCCCGTCGCCCTCCACTGGTAATGGCACGCGAAAATATAGCGTCATGTATTTTTGCGCTGAGCATGGCATCAAAGCGCATACTGGATATCACTAATATCTGTGATCGCAACCACTCTAATCCACCGTAGACAGAAAATAAAAATACAGTGATGAGGGTCAGCATGAATAAAGTAGGCAAGCTACCTGTCGATAACACGCGGTCATACACTTGCAACATGTATAGCGTGGGCACTAGCATGAGCAAGTTTAAAAACAAACTACATAAAGCTGCAGTGATTATTGCGGATCTACTTGCTTTAAATACTGCTTTTAATGATGGTGCAGAGGACACGCCTTGCGACCATATGTTTATTGCTGAAGTCATGATTTTTTCCTGACATCTCGATTGTGTAAATCCGTGCACTCACATCTCAGCGCTAAAGCTGAGAAAATTTTCTTATTTGCTGTGCTGACCTAAGGTCTTGTGTGCGTGCATCAGTGAGAGTTATTGCAAGATGGTGTCTGGCCCAACTGTGAGTGGCTCTGCATCCTGCGGCATCACCTGCTTAGGAGATTTCAAGATCTGAGTTAATTGCTGATTTAATTGCGCTATGTGTTGCGGCGTCATAGCAATCCGACATTCCAATCGTCCATCGATATGAATCGCACTTTCACCTTTGCGTGCAGCTGCAGAGATTTGTTCGATGGTGTGGTGTTCGAGAAAACCAAAATCCAGATACACCAGACCTGCTGATGGCTGTACTGCAGTGACATTCGATACGATGGCGCGTTCTGAACTTTCTGCGGCACGCAATCGCAAACTCACCTGCACCGATTGTTCTTTGTTGCGATCAGCATTGCCTGCCGCCGATAGCGATTCTTCTTTTTTATTCACGTGCTGGCTCATCATCATTCTCCCTAAGAGGGTGGAGGAAACTACTTTTGTTGTTCGAATGATAATTAACTGTGAAATTGAAGAGCAAGCTTGCTTCAAAAGAACTAAGAGAGATTTGTGGATCGCACACCACAGCTAGTGTGGCAAATTTGCGAATAATTTCCTAAATTAAACTTTTTAAGCCTATTTTTATTATCTTTAAACGAGAGTGAGTACCTGCTTATACTAGTATGGGTAGCACCCACTTAGCTGCCTAAACTGGGCTATTTTGTTCTGGTTTAGAGGGAAGCCTCTAGAAAAACAAGTTATGAAGAGGAGAGAAAAGAATCGATTGAAAAGGTTAAATACTGTTAAATAAAAAAATTTACAGTTACATAAGGCAGTTTAAAATTATTAATAAAAGCCTAATGCCATCCCCTTCAGTACTTACTTATTTTTAGACTGCTTTCATTTCCATGCGCTTCGCTTTGTTCGATATTCAAGATCAACAACATAAAACCTTGACCGATGCTTTGTCAGAAGCTGGCCATGAAAGTCATTTTTTCATCAGTAACGAACAAGGGTTGCAGGAATTCGGGCAACAGACCTTCGACATGCTCATCCTCAACTGGGAAAATAGTAATAGCGTTAAAAGAGCTTATCTACATGGATTACGATCCCAAAATGGACCAACTTTACCCATCATGTTGTTAGTCGATGCTGGCACTGAAGAGTCGATTGTTTCTGGATTAGCCGCCGGCGCCAATGATTTTCTTGTTAAGCCCCTGCGTAAAGAAGCACTCTTGACCAGAATTCATGTCCTACTCCAGCATGCCTATCCAACTTGGCAGGCTGCAGATCAAATCGAATTTGGTGCTTATAAATTTGAAACGCGCAAAGCTAGACTCTCTATCAATGGCAATTCCATCACCCTGACCCAAAAAGAATTCGATCTAGCCTTGCTACTTTTTAAGAACATAGGTCGCCCCCTATCCCGCGCTTATATTCTTGAATCAGTGTGGGCAACTGATAATGAAGTGAGCTCTAGAACCATGGATACACATATTTCCAGGATTAGACATAAGCTACAGCTGCAGCCAGAACACGGGTTTAGACTCGCACCGGTTTATGGTTACGGCTATAAGTTAGAAAAAATCACAAATTAAGTGTTTTTCTCCCTGCTTTTAAGGGTCAACTAGATCCGTTAGAGTGCGGCCAGCGGCTATAATGCACGTGGCTAAACTTTCACCGTGAAAACGTTTCCATGCAACTGCTTGCCGTCGGGCTTAACCACAATAGCGCACCTATCTCCCTGAGAGAGAAGGTGGCTTTTCCTGCAGACCAACTCGGTCAGGCTGTGGGCTCTGCTTGCGCTTGGTTTTCTCGCAGTGATGTGCAATCCAAGGCGCCTGAAACCGCGATTCTTTCTACCTGCAATCGAACTGAAATCTACGCTGCTAGCATGCAATATGGCAATGTCGAAGAGGCCATCGATGCAACCGGTCATTTCGTAGCCGATTATCACAAGTTACCTTACTCAGAACTACGTCCTTATCTCTACGCCTTGCCTCAACATGATGCTGTGCGCCATGCGTTTCGTGTTGCATCGGGACTGGACTCTATGGTCTTAGGCGAACCCCAAATTCTGGGGCAAATGAAAGACGCTGTTCGTCAGGCCGAAGCTGCAGGTGGTCTGGGTACGTATTTACATCAAATGTTTCAACGTACTTTTGCAGTTGCCAAGGAAGTGCGATCAACCACAGAAATTGGAGCGCATAGCGTTTCCATGGCAGCCGCTGCAGTGCGTTTATCTCAACGAATTTTTGATAGCCTAGAAGATCAGCATGTGCTGTTCATCGGTGCAGGCGAAATGATAGAGCTGTGTGCTACGCATTTTGCCGCACAAAATCCGAAAAGCTTAACGATTGCAAATCGCACACCCGAACGTGCTGAATTGCTTGCTGAGCGCTTACATGGTCACACCTTAAGATTGAGTGAATTACCTGATCAATTAGCTAAATTCGATGTCGTGATTTCTTGTACCGCTTCGACCTTACCTATCATTGGTTTGGGCATGGTTGAACGTGCCATTAAGAGTCGTCGTCGCAAACCTATGTTTATGGTGGATATTGCGGTACCTCGCGATATAGAACCTGAAGTTGGTAGATTAGACGATGTGTTTTTATATACCGTCGATGATTTAGGTTCTGCAGTACAAACCGGTTTAGAAAATCGTCAGGCTGCTGTTGCACAAGCTGAATCAATTATAGAAACGCGAGTGCAATCATTTATGCATTGGGTAGATGGCAGAGCTGTTGTGCCTATTATTCAAGATCTACAAGAGTCGAGTGAGCAAATGCGGCAAGTTGAACTCGAACGTGCGCGCAAATTAATCGCAAAGGGTGAAGACATTGATGTCGTACTAGAGGCCCTCTCCAAAGGCCTGACAGCAAAATTTCTACATGGCCCTCAACAAGCTTTGCATAATGCTGAAGCAGATGAACGAGCACGTCTTGCTCAATTACTCCCGCAATTGTTTCGCACCAAACGCTAGGTAAGTTTATTCATCTTGCTCATCGATGATGAGCCTTACCCCAGCCACGCATCTCGAATGATGCATGCCACAAGAATTAACTCTATCCTGCGATGAAATCTTCTTTGTTGTCCAAGCTTGATCAGCTCGCCGAGCGACTCGAAGAAGTCGGCACGCTGATGAATCAAGAATCCGCTACTGCAGATATGAATCAATATCGCAAGCTGACACGCGAGCATGCAGAACTCGAACCTGTGGTGGGTCTGTATGCACAATGGCGTGATGCACAACTCGACATAAAAACCGCGCAAGAGATGATGCAAGATCCTTCTATGAAGGCCTTTGCGCAAGAAGAAATCGATGCAGCTCAAGATCGTATAGCTGGCTTAGAACTCGATTTACAAAAGATGTTGCTGCCTAAAGATCCGAATGATGAGCGCAATATTTTTCTTGAGATACGCGCTGGTACAGGTGGCGATGAATCTGCTTTGTTTGCAGGTGATTTACTACGTATGTACTCACGCTATGCAGAACGTTGCCGTTGGCAAGTAGAAATGGTGTCGGAATCGCCTTCTGAAATTGGCGGCTATAAAGAAGTGATTGTGCGTTTAGTTGGACAAGGTGTGTATTCACGCATGAAGTTTGAATCCGGCGGTCATCGTGTGCAACGCGTACCTGCAACAGAAACACAAGGTCGTATACATACTTCTGCCTGCACTGTCGCGGTCATGCCAGAAGCGGATGAAATCAGTGATGTAGATATTAATCCTGCAGATTTACGCATAGACACCTTTCGCGCTTCAGGTGCAGGTGGTCAGCACATTAATAAAACAGATTCCGCAGTACGACTTACGCATATTCCAACTGGCATCGTCGTGGAATGTCAGGACGACAGAAGCCAACATAAAAATAAAGCGCAGGCAATGAAGGTTCTCGCTACGCGCATTAAAGATGTGCAGTTGCGAGCACAACAAGCTAGCGAAGCAGCTACACGTAAATCCTTAGTAGGATCAGGCGATCGTAGTGAACGTATACGTACTTATAATTTTCCACAAGGCCGGATTACAGATCATCGCATCAATCTAACGCTGTATAAACTTGATATGGTGATGGAAGGCGATCTAGATGAATTAACAAATTCACTGATGGCAGAGCATCAGACCGAACAACTTGCTGCACTCGCTGAAAGTCAGGCAGATTAATTCTGCACATCTCAGATCACACTTATGAAACTCAATAAATTTATTTTATTACTGATTGCCCTGACAGGATGTAGCTTGTTAGGTGTGGGCGCTTATTTGCAATTCCATCTCGATATGGCGCCATGCCCATTGTGTATTTTGCAGCGCTATGCTTTTGCAGCGACTAGCTTAATTTGCCTCATTACTTTTTTCCTTGCAAAAAAATATAGTCGACTAGGCAGTGTGTTTGCGATGATGGCTAGCTTTACTGGTGCAGCTATCGCAGCGCGTCATTTATGGATTAAAGCGCATCCTACAATTTCATGCGGCATCGATCCTTTAGAAACTTCACTGAATAAAATATTCACTGCAAAATTCCTGCCATTTTTATTTCAAGCCGATGGCTTATGTACTACTGAGTATGATCCTATCTTTGGATTGTCTATTCCACAGTGGTCTTTAATCTGGTTTGTGATTTTTTTACTGGCTCTAGGTTTTATTGTCATTAAAAGACCAGATTAAGCGAATCCTATGCGTATTGATGCATTACTGCGCGAAAGCGCGATAGACCAACTAGAAGCACGCATTTTAATTGCGCATGCTTTGCAATGGACTCGTATTGAACTAGTCACGCGCTCGCAAGATGAACTCAACGATGTTGAAATCGCTGCTGCTAAATCTGTGCTTCAACGACGTCGTGAAGGCGAACCTGTTGCCTACATCACAGGAGAACGTGAATTTTTTGGACTGAAATTAAAAGTCACTCCAGCTGTACTCATACCACGACATGAAACTGAATTACTGGTGGAACAGGCTGCACAACATCTGCATGCAAAAAGCAGTGTGCTCGATTTAGGTACAGGTTCAGGTGCGGTTGCATTAGCACTAGGACATTTACGTGGTGATGCGCGCATTACAGCGACTGATATTAGTTTGGCCGCATTAGATATCGCGCAGCAAAATGCTGCCACACATAATATTGCTATTAATTTTTTACAAAGTGATTGGTATGACTCTGTAAAAAATAAATATGATTTGATCGTTAGTAACCCGCCCTACATTCCAGCAGGTGATGTGCATTTAACGCAAGGTGATTTGCGCTTTGAACCAGCCGATGCTTTAACAGATTATTCGAATGGTTTAAAAGCGATAGAGCTGATTATTCGAGGCGCTCCTCACCACTTAGAAGATAATGGATGGTTATTGCTGGAACATGGTTACGATCAAGCGCAAGCAGTTAGTGAATTATTTCGTAACCTAGGTTGGCATGACGTACATTGCTGGTCTGATCTGGCTGGCATTCCACGCGTAACTGGCGCTCAATTCAATTAATTTTCTCTTCTTGGTTTTTCCTTATTTATGTTTTTGTATTGTTAATTCATGCTGCCTTCTATAGAACAACGTTTAGCCAACGAACTGGCTGCCCGTAATGAACAAGTTGCTGCTGCAATTGTCTTGCTTGATGAAGGCGCAACTGTTCCTTTCATTGCTCGCTATCGTAAAGAAGTTACCGGCGGTTTGGATGACACGCAATTACGCTTATTAGAAGAACGTTTACGCTATCTACGTGAATTAGAAGCACGTCGCACTGCCATCATGAGCTCTATCGAAGAGCAGGGAAAGATGACACCTGTTTTAATGCAGGCCATCATGCTTGCTGAAGATAAAACACGTTTAGAAGATCTTTACTTACCCTATCGTGTTAAACGTCGCACTAAATCGCAAATAGCTTTAGAAGCAGGACTAGAACCCTTAGCAGATGCTTTATTGTCAAATCCCACTCTAGATCCTGAAGTGGAAGCCGCACGTTATATCAAACCTGCGTTCACAACCGATCAAGGTGAAAATCCTGGTGTTGTTGACACTAAGGCTGCACTAGATGGCGCGCGTCAAATTTTGATGGAGCGTTTTTCAGAGGATGCAGAATTATTGCAACAGCTACGCGAATATCTCAAAGAGCATGGCGTAGTGGATGCAAAAGTCATCGAAGGCAAACAAGAAGCTGGTGAAAAATTTGCTGATTACTTTGATTACTCAGAACAGTTTGCAAATATTCCTTCACATCGCGCTTTAGCGTTGTTTCGTGGTCGACGTGAAGAAATGCTCACTGTCACATTGCGATTAGATACAGAAGCAGAAAAACCAAAATGGGATGCACCACTCAATCCTTGCGAAAGTCGTGTAGCTGCACGTTTTAGTGTGACCAACCAAAATCGCCCTGCAGATAAATGGTTAATGGATACCGTACGCTGGGCATGGCGCGTAAAAATATTTCTCCATCTCGACACAGAGTTAATGGGCAAACTGCGTGAAGAAGCAGAAGGTGAAGCGATACGCGTCTTTGCACGCAATCTCAAAGATTTGCTACTCGCTGCACCTGCAGGTCCACGCGCAACTATGGGTTTAGATCCCGGCTTACGTACTGGCGTTAAAGTTGCCGTTGTAGATGCCACTGGCAAAGTCGTTGATACCGCGACGATTTATCCGCATCAACCTAGAAATGATTGGGATGGTTCTTTACACACCTTAGAAAAACTCGCAGAACAACATCAAGTTGCGTTGATCTCGATTGGTAACGGCACTGCCTCCAGAGAAACCGACAAGCTAGCGCAAGATTTGATTAAGCGCAGACCCGATTTAAAGTTGAATAAAATTGTTGT
>CANGLD010000010.1 GCA_947454475.1 Oxalobacteraceae bacterium | reverse complement strand
TACACAACGCAGTACAATGCGCGCGCTTCTATTCCAGACCATCCTCAGATTTTTTCGAGATGGCAAAGTGATTCAGCTTTAGTCAGACGCACTCATGCAGGGCTACTCGACATTCCATTTGGTGAGAGCGATGGTGAGCGTTTAGATTTTTTTCCAGCGACTAAACGTGACGCTCCGCTCTTAGTTTTTATACATGGTGGCTGGTGGCGTTCACTCGATAAATCGGATTTCACGTTTGTTGTACCACCCTATCTCGCGTCAGGTTGTAATGTAGCCCTGACTAACTACACCTTAGCGCCACACGCATCACTGGAAGAAATCACACGTCAACAATTACGTGCCTTAGCTTTTTTATATAGAAATGCAGATCAATATGAGTTCAATCGCGAACATATTATTGTGGCAGGCCACTCTGCAGGCGGTCATCTTGCAGCCATGATGATGGCAGCTCAGTGGTCTGTGTTTGGTGAAGATTTACCTGCTGATTTAATCAAGGGTGGGATTGTGATGTCCGGCTTGTATGACTTAGATCCTATACGCTATGCAGAATTTGTGAACGGTGATTTGAAAATCACACCACACAATGCTTCCTATTTATCACCTGGCTTTATGCCACTCTCGCAACCGATTCCATTCATCACTGCAGTCGGTGATCAAGAATCGGATGAATTCAAAAGACAAACGTCGCTACTTTCTAAAAATTGGCAGGCGAGTCACAGAGCAGATATTTTTATGCCAGAGATAAATCACCTGACTATTTGCGATGCATTTGCAAATGAAGAGCATGCTTTATTCAAGGCGAGCTGCACATTCATTCATGAGCTTTAGAACCGAGGTCATACTCAAATAAAAAATGAGGCCTAGGCCTCATTTTTTTTTGACGCTCTCTACAATCTGTGTCTAAGGTCGATGTATATGCCAGTTTTGCTGATTGAGAAATTCTGTTGCCAACAAAATTTCACGCAATAGATAAACAAAACTTCCAGTCAATGCAACCATTGCTGAGACAAATAGCGTTGCTATCATCGTATCGAGCTTCAAATTAAATGCGTCATCTAAAAACAGTGATGCAACAACTACGCAGATAAATAAAGCACACAGCGTAGAAAGCGTAATGGCACGGTTGATTTTGCGTGCTCGGCTAAACAACACCTCACCCTCTTTACGTATACGACCTTCTGCTTCCAACGATATATCAGTCTCCGCTAATTTTTCTTCTAATTTACGGGATCGATCAATGATGCGGGTTAATCGATTCGTTAACACCAACAGATTAGTACCGACTCCAGTCAGTAAGAAAACGGGAGCGATAGATAACTGAATGATGTGACCGATGTCACTAAGTCGTATATCCATAGTCTTTGCTTTGATTTATATATTTTTACAGTAGTGAGATTGTATTGCAGACCTGCCTATTTCTTTTGATAAATTCTCATTTCTAAAATTATTTTGTTTAGCCAATAAAGGTAAACAGCAACTGCTTCACTTCTATTTCACTAGTTTGCATGGAAATAATGACCATTTTATTTTCTCTGAGCAATCTTTCAAATTCCCTTCAAGAAATTCTCTCTTTTCAAGCACTTATTTGGTCTTCTAGAACAGATTTTTGATTCGATACAACTAGGTAAAGCTGCCAAAAGCTGATACATTTAATCCTAATGTTGTCTTTTTATTACTAATTAGCAAGCTCAGCTTAGGTAGCCGTATGAAACAAGCAACAGTAATACCCAATTTAATTCCATCAATCATAAATACAAGTGGAAACGATCTGAATCTGCTCGTGACTACTTTCAACGGTTTGTTCACATGATTAGAGTGGTCATAGCAGACGACCACACAATTATGCGAGAAGGGTTGAAGCGCATTTTGTTTGGACTAGACGAAATTGAAGTGGTGGGCGAAGCGGCAGATGGTTTTCAAGTACTAAATTTAGTGAGACATGGTGGCTTTCAGGTTTTATTAATGGACTTATCTATGCCTGGTAGAAGTGGTATTGACCTCATCCGTCAGATCAAAGATGAATCACCTAAGCTAGCTGTCTTAGTTCTCACTATGCACGAAGAGGAACAATATGCCGTTCGAGCTATACGAGCAGGTGCTCTCGGTTATTTAACCAAAGAAAGCGCAAGTTCTAAGCTTGTGAGTGCTATTCATAAAGTTGCAGCAGGACGGCCTTTTATCAGCATGGAAGTAGCGGAACAACTCGCTATCAATGCGATGCCAGCCAATATTGAATTACCGCATAAAGCTTTATCAAATAGAGAGTACGAAGTATTTAATTTACTAGTGACAGGAAAATCTATCTCAGAAATCGCAGAGTCGCTACATCTATCAGCAAAAACGATTAGCACACATAAAACACGTATTCTGCAAAAAATGGGGAGTCATTCTCTTGCAGAACTTGTGCAGTACGCAGTAGCACATAGTTTGCTCATTCCTTTTGAAATGTAAAAAGTTTTAATTGCAATGCAAAACAGAAATGAGATAAGAAAACTGAAGCGTAGGAAAAATAGGAATAAGACTATGAAGAATACATTAGGCTTACTCAGGCATTCAGATCAAACCGATAGCTATTCAAGTATTGAATTGTGATACTAGATAGTCACATCACAGGAGCAATGAAATTCATTATCGAAACAAGCAGTAAGCGTTTTTTAGATAGGTTAAGTTGACATAGCAAAGTGACTCAATTTTTTAAAAAATAAGTAAGGTTTTGACCGCGAGACATAACTTTTTACGAAGTTATTTGGATAACAAAACAGCCCACCATCAGGAGATGACCATGACACCGACACAGACACAAGCAACAGAGCTCAGACCGGAAATCAATCATGCGAGCATACACTCCTCTTCAGCAGAGAATGGCTGGCAACGACAGGGGAAACTATGGTCAAACCTAAAAGAATTATGCGATCTATTACGTATACCAGCTGCGTCCTCTGTGAATGATGAAGAATTTCTTTTTCAGCATGTGCAATTTAAAACTGGACAGCGTATACACACCATAGGCCAGACATTTGATGCACTCTATATTGTGCATTCAGGATTTCTAAAAACTGTTTTGATTGATGAATTTGGTAATGAGCAAGTGCTAAGTTTTCCAATGAAAGGAGATCTTTTTGGTGTCGATGGTATACATACAAAACGCTACTCATCCGAAGCAGTTGCTTTATCAAATTGCGATCTCATTATTCTTCCTTTTAAAAAATTCACTACCCTAGGAAGAGTGCATATCGAATTAGAGTACGCAATGTATAGCGTGATGAGTCGCGAATTAGTACGAGAACAAGCTATGGTGAGTATGTTAGGCGCACTCTCTGCAGAAGCTAGAGTTGCACGATTTTTAGTTTCACTCTCTGAACGATTTGCTGAAATGGGCTATTCCAGTAAATTATTTAATTTACGAATGACACGACATGAAATCGGCAGCTATTTGGGATTGACACTAGAAACAGTCAGTCGTACTTTATCGGCATTTAATGAAATAGGCTTGATCACGGTAGATCAACGCTCAATAGGCATCATAGATATCGATTCATTACGCACATTACGTCGACTCCCTCCCTCAAGTTCACGCTCTAAGCAAGCAGCACGGAAATTGCGTGAAGCGGGATTGATGCAAACCAAAGTACTACCACCTAGTAAAGATTGGGATCAGGTGGCTTCAGCTTGATAGACAATTTGTAGGGCGCAATAGATTGCGCCCTACATTAAGTAAGTGAATCTCGAGTTATAAGTACACGAAAAAATTCCCGCGTTGCGGGAATTTTTTTATGCTTTCAACACCATCACATTATTTATTTCTTTTTTGAAGAAGCACTATGCTTACGCTCAGCATGTTCATAATCATGGATCTCTGCATCGGCAATATCTGCTGTCTCAGACAAAGAACTTGCTGCAGAATAGGCTCCGTTCTCTGCAACTTTATTTGCTGATGCTAAATTTTTATTCGTCAATGAGGTGACATCACGAAAGGCACGCTCCCAGACTGAAAACATACTTGTCAATGGGTTGAACATGTTTTGCTCTTGCTGTCCCGATACTTTATCGCCATATTTTTGTGCGACATCAGATAACTTGCCTGCAGTACTCTGACCAAATCGCTCCATATAATTCTGCATTGACTTACCAATCTCAGCTTGGATTTCTGCTACAGCCGATAGTATTTCTTGTTGATAATGCATATTTTTTTCAGGATGAAAAGCTAGCTTACTTTGCAAATCTTTAAGCTGTGAGGGATCTTGTACTTCTGTGATTGCTCGCACCATTTGTAAATTATTTTCTACAGCTTGATGCGTTGCATCGAGTATGACTCTATCAATTTTTCCTTTTCCTAAAAACACGGCATCAGCTAAACGCATAGATGCATCCAGTTGATGTTGAACCATATTGACTAAAGGATTTTGCTGCGCTGTACCCATGATCTTGCTCCTGCGATAAGTAATGTGATTGAAATTAAACCGCTCTTACATAAAACACCCAACTGCCGTTAGTTTGGCAGGCGAGCGAGTGCCAGTCTTGAGACAAAACAAAGACCATGAATCTCATAGGTTGATCAGTCAAAAATTGCACAACTATGTTTTAATCATTGACTACTGTATAAAAATACTAAAAACAAAACTCGGAGTATGATTTGCTCGTTCTATCAGAATGTTTTGCAAAATGTGATGCAAAAATAAAAACAACATATGAATCTCAATTTCAGTGCAGCTGACTCTGCTTTTAGAGAAGAAATTCGCAGTTATCTCGAAGCCGAACTCCCATCCGACATACGCCACAAGGTGAGTCATGGCTACCAGCTTGATAGCCAAGATTACATACGATGGCAACGTCTCTTACATGCTCGTGGCTGGGGTGGTCCCGCATGGCCTGTTGAGCATGGAGGTTGTGGGTGGAATGCAGTTCAACAATATATTTTCGAAGAAGAAGCAGCGCGTGTCTGTGCGCCGCGCACATTACCTTTTGGTGTGAAGATGGTTGCGCCTGTCATCATGACGTTTGGCTCCACAAAACAGCAAACCTATTTTTTGCCGCGTATTTTGTCAGCACAAGATTGGTGGTGTCAGGGTTACTCTGAACCTGGTGCGGGTTCTGATTTAGCTTCTTTGAAAATGTCTGCAGTGCGAGAACATGATCATTACGTAGTGAATGGTCAAAAAACTTGGACCACACTCGGCCACTACGCCAACTGGATTTTTTGTTTAGTTCGCACTGATAAGGAAGCTAAACCACAACGTGGTATTTCTTTTCTCTTAATTGATATGCAGTCACCGGGCGTGTCTGTACGACCCATCATTACCATGGATGGTGCACATGAAGTCAATGAAGTATGGTTTGAAAATGTGCGTGTACCAGTTGAAAATTGTGTGGGTGAAGAAAATCAAGGTTGGACTTGCGCTAAATTTTTACTCGGACATGAGCGAGCCAATATTGCAGGTATCGGTATTGCGAAACGTGAACTCGCTCGATTAAAACGTATTGCGCGCATTGAAGAAAAAAATGGCAAACCGCTACTACACGATAGTTTATTTGCGCATCGACTTGCACAAGTTGAAATCGATTTAATGGCACTAGAAATTACTAACCTACGTGTACTGTCAGCTGAATCAGAAAAACAAGCGCCGGGACCTGAAGCTTCCTTATTAAAAATAAGAGGCACAGAGATACAACAAGCTATTAGTGAACTCATGGTGCAGGCAATTGGTCCTTATGCGCTACAACTACGACGCGAAGCACTGGCTGCAGGTTTTTCTGGTGAAGTGGCAGGTCCAGATTACGCCACCTCAATTGCAGCGGCTTATTTAAATTTACGTAAATTATCGATCTATGGCGGCTCGAATGAAATTCAAAAAAATATCATCGCGCAACAACTATTCATGAGCTGATCACATGGACTTTAGTTTCACACAAGAGCAGCAGATGTTGCTGGATACATCGCAGCGTTTTCTACAAGATCATGCTGGATTAGCTGCGCGTAAAAATAAAAATCCAAGCACTCACCTTTCTACTGATCCGCTATGGCAGGGATTAACTGAGTTAGGTCTGCTTGCATTGAATATCCCAACAGAATATGGTGGTTTAGGTTGTGGTGCTGTAGAGACTATGTTGGTGATGCAAGCAGCTGGCGAACATTTACTACTCGCTCCTTTACGCGCTAGTGCAGTGGTTTGTTCCACCCTGATTACGCAAGCAGCTACCGCCAAAGAATGTGAGCAATGGCTACCTGCTTTAGCAGAAGGCAGTTGCATAACGGTGCTCGCGCATGATGAGCGACAAACCCATCATGATCGATTCGCAATCCAGACTACCGCTGTCAGACAAGGCTCACAGTTACACTTGCAGGGGCAAAAATGTATGGTGGCTTATGCACCTTCTGCGGATGTGTTACTTGTCACAGCACTGTTTGAAGGACAACTTCGATTACTTGCTGTACCCACTTCTACCCCAGGTCTGCATCACATAGCCGCACCTATGGTGGATGGATGTATGGCAGCCGATGTCATCCTGAATGAGGTGATACTTCCCGACAGTGCGCTATTAGGAAATGCATCTATCAAACTCGCCTTAGGCAATGCATTAGATCGTGGACTCGCTGCCGCCTGTGCTGAAGCAGTTGGGATTTTCGACAAACTACTCAGATCAACGACTGACTATTTAACCAATCGGGTTCAATTTGGCGTGCCCATAGCTAGCTTTCAGGCTTTGCGTCACCGTATGGCAGAGATGCTTATTCATCTCGAACAAGCGCGCTCCATGAGTTATCTAGCTGCAGTCAAATGTGACGAATCTGATTTAGCAGAGCGCGATCGCGCACTGTCAGCTGCCAAAGTGGTGGTCGGTCAGGCGTGTCGCTTCATAGGACAGCAGGCTGTTCAACTTCATGGCGGTATGGGTGTCACCGATGAACTCATCATCAGTCATTATTTCAAACGACTGATGGTGATAGAAATGGAATTTGGCAGCACCGACCATCATTTGCAAAAATTTGCTGCGACCCTCAGCTAATTTTGCCCGTCCGCCCCCTGAGAGAGAGGGAAAAGTGGGCACAGTTATGAAAAATAGCGCAATTCTTGCCGCTTTACGCTTGGATAAAGTCCGTGAAAAAAGCGCGAGATAAATGCAATCTCTTGAAAAGCCGAGGTTATAATTACGCGCGGCAATGCAGCGGTTTGCGAAGATCACCTAAGATGTTTGCAAACCGGTGCATCACCAAGAGCCCGCCCACTTAGGTTGGCGGCTGTTCAATCCCGGACTGGACTTTATGTCAAAGAACCAAGCCAGGAAGCCCCTGGAAATCAAAATTTCCACCGTCGTCGCTGTTGCTGCCCTATTGGGTGAAACCGACTACTCCACATTGTCTGCGGCACTTACGCAGATTACTGGCGGCACTCCCGATTATTTTGAAGATGAATTCACGCTGCTCGATTTCAGCGCGACTGATCCGCAACCAGAGCCAGGCAGCATAGACTGGCCTGCACTCATCACCCTTTTTAAATCGCATGGATTGAATCCGGTTGCAGTGCGTAACGCACCTTCCACTCTCGAAGAAGAAATTCGTTCGCATGGTTTAGCCATCGACTCCATGCCTACTCCAGCAGCTGCAGTGCAAGCACCAGCAACGCCCTCTGCTGAACAAACACAACTCGCACTGGATGCACTCGATGAAAAACAAGTAGTCAAACCCGAACCAGTCATCGTTGCCCCTGTGCCTGTGCAAGCTGCCCCACTACCAGCAGCTCACACCATGATTATTGATACACCAGTTCGTACTGGTCAGCGTATTTATGCGCGCGGTGCTGATCTGGTGTTAATGGCGATGGTGAATGCGGGTGCGGAAGTGATTGCCGATGGCAGTATTCATGCTTACGCGCCTTTACGTGGACGCGCACTGGCTGGTGCTTCAGGCAATACCAATGCACGCATATTTGCTATGGTGATGGAAGCAGAACTCGTTTCTATCGCTGGTGTTTATAAAACCTTTGAACAAGGCTGGCCAGCTAATTTAGTGAAGAAGCCTGTGCAAGTTATGCTGCTGAATGACAAATTAGAAATGCGCCCTATCAGCATCACTTAATTGTAATGATTCATCGTCTTATTTTTAATAGACTTATTTTTATTTAACACTTCATCACGCAAACAAGGAGTTTTTTGTGACAAAAATTATTGTCGTGACTTCTGGAAAAGGCGGCGTAGGCAAAACCACCTCCAGCGCCAGTTTCGCTTCAGGTCTTGCCATGCGCGGACATAAAACAGCGGTAATTGACTTTGATGTCGGTCTGCGTAATCTTGATCTCATCATGGGTTGTGAACGTCGTGTTGTATACGACATGATTAACGTCATCAACAAAGAAGCAACATTGACGCAAGGTCTCATCAAAGATAAGCATTGTGAGAATCTGTATGTGCTGCCTGCTTCACAAACGCGAGATAAAGATGCGCTGACTGAAGAAGGTGTGGAGCGCATACTCAATGAACTCAAAGAAATGGAATTTGAATATATTGTGTGTGACTCACCTGCTGGTATTGAACGCGGTGCAGTCATGGCTTTGACCTTTGCCGATGAAGCCATTATCGTCACGAACCCTGAAGTCTCGTCAGTGCGTGATTCAGATCGTATACTGGGCATCATTCAAGCGAAATCGCGTCGTGCACAAAATGGCGCAGAGCCAGTCAAAGAACATTTGCTGATTACACGCTATGTACCTAAACGTGTCGATGCAGGAGAAATGCTCTCTCACGGCGATGTACAAGAAATTTTACGCATACCACTACTCGGTATTATTCCTGAATCAGAATCTGTATTACATGCATCGAACCAAGGTAATCCTGCTATACACATAGATGGATCTGATGTTTCAGAAGCTTATAAAGATGTCGTTGGACGATTCTTAGGCGAAGATTTACCACTGCGTTTTTCTACGCATGAAAAAGCCGGAATACTCTCACGAATTTTTGGGGGGAAGTGACATGGGGCTACTTTCTGTTTTTTTCGACAACAAGCCAAAAACAGCAGCCACTGCCAGGGAACGCTTACAAATCATTATTGCGCATGAGCGCAACATAGACAGTGGCCCGGACTTTATGCCCGCATTACGCCAAGAACTGATTGCTGTGATTTCTAAATATACGCAAGTGAGTCCTGCTGATATAAATATTTCACTCGATAAAAAAGGACATTTAGAAGTATTAGATGTCAATGTTGTTTTGCCGGATGCCGGCGCAGCACGCTAAAAAAAACCTTCCTTCCATCTTGCTGCATGGCGTAGACTTTACTTCAGCGCCACGCAGCAAGAAAGGCATCACTATCGCAAGTGGTCGATTACACGGCGATACCTTCCAACTACTATCTCTCACTACTCTGTATAACTTTGCTGATTTTTCAGCATGGCTGATGCAAGATGGTCCTTGGTTGGGTGGATTTGATTTTCCATTTTCATTACCGCGTGAATTAGTTACGCAACTAAGATGGCCACTTAAATGGCCTCAACTCGTACAACATCTCTCCAGCATAACGCGTGCTGAACTGCGTGAAACATTTAAAGCAGTGTGTGATGCAAGACCTGTTGGTAGTAAATTCATCCATCGCGCCACTGATATACCTGCAGGATCTTCTTCACCTATGAAATGGGTGAATCCTCCGGTTGCATATATGTTGCATGCTGGAGCACCTTTATTATTACAAGCAGGTGTGAGTATTCCCAAGGTGGTGCAAGCTGATAAAAATCGCATCGCACTCGAAGCGTATCCCGGCATGGTGGCACGCTCTATTACTAAAGCATCGTATAAAAACGATACGCCTGCTATGCAAACACCGGAACGAAAAGCAGCGCGTAAGGTCATTGTGCGTGCAATTGAACAAGGTGATTATCCGTTTGCGATTAAGCTAGATGCAGGCAAACATAAACAAACACAGATTAACGATGGCAGTGGTGATTACCTCGATGCTGTTTTATGCGCCATCATGGCAGCATGGGCTTATCAAAGACGCGATCAAGATTATGGATTGCCCGCAGAGACAGATCCATTAGAAGGATGGATAGTGGGGGCGTAATTCCTCTCTCATTCAACAATCAGAGAATTTGTAGGAACGATTAGCGTAGCGTAATCATTCGCCTCCACTCATTTCATAGATAGGTAGGGCGCAAACCATTGCGCCCTACGGACGATGTCGCTGCGCTAATCGTCCCTACGATTTTTCAATTAATGCATTCCGTGTTTGTGCAAACTCAGTATAAAATTTTAATGAACCCGGATTACTCATGGCATCGGGATTCGCAATTTTTTCTATCGGCGAACCGAGCATTAATTTTTTAATCGGCAGCTCCATTTTTTTACCAGTAAGTGTACGTGGAATTTCAGCCACCGCTATCACTTCATTCGGAACATGTCGCGCTGAGAGTTGCGTACGTATTTTGTCACGTATGGTTTGTTCTAATGCTGCATCTAATTGCACGCCTTCACGTAACACGACAAACAAAGGCATGTAAGACTCGCGACCGAGATACTCTAAATCCACCACCATGCTGTCCAAAACTTCTGGTAAATCTTCCACTACTCGATAAATTTCTGCTGTACCCATACGTATGCCATGACGATTAATCGTCGCATCGGATCGACCGTAAATCACTGCGCCTCCACGCGGTGTGATTTTTATCCAATCACCATGACGCCACAATCCAGGGAAGTGATCGAAATAACTATCGATATAACGCAAGTTATTTTTATCATTCCAAAAATATAAAGGCATAGAGGGCATAGGTTTGGTGATAATCAGTTCGCCTACTTCATCGGTTAATGCCTTACCAGATTCATCAAATGCATACACGGCCACACCTAATGCACGACATTGCATTTCACCTGCATAAATAGGTGAGATAGGACACGCCGTTACAAAGGCTGCTGCAGTATCGGTACCGCCACTAATCGATGCGAGCAGCAGATCCGATTTAACGTGTTGGTATATCCATTGATAGGCTTCAGACACTAACGGTGAGCCGGTTGATCCCACTGCACGTAAATGGCTAAGATCAAATTCTTTTGCAGGATCTACACCTGCTTTCATACAATTACTGAAGAAAGCAGCACCGGCTCCAAAGAAGGTTAGTTTGTTCTCTGCTGTAAAACGCCACAAAGTGCGCATGTCTGGATAACCAGGATTGCCGTCATAAATACAAATCGTTGATCCCACCATTAAGCCTACGATTTGCGCATTCCACATCACCCAACCAGTTGTTGAGAACCATAAGAAACGATCATCCTCTCCTAGGTCTTGATGTAAAGCGCTGGACTTCAAACTTTCAATCAAACTACCGCCTTGACTATGCACGATAGGTTTAGGCATACCTGTAGTACCCGATGAATAGAGTATCCACAAAGGATGATTGAACGCGACTTGCTCGAACTGCATTTCTTTAGCTTGTGCAGCTGGATGGGTAAAGAGTGATGACCAAGGCATGACATCTGGTAAAGCTGCTTGCTGATCTAAATAAGGCAGTAAGATGGTGTGCTCTAAGGTGGTGAGCTCATGTCGCATGGTGTCGACGATAGAGAGTCGATTAAATTCTTTACCACCATAACGATAACCATCGACAGCGATTAATACTTTGGGATCGATTTGTTTAAAGCGATCTAAGACACTGGAATGCCCCATGTCCGGCGAACAGGATGACCAGATCGCACCTATGCTCGCGCAAGCATAAAAAGCCACCACTGCTTCAGGAATGTTAGGCAGGTAGGCAACGACTCTATCGCCAGGTTGCACACCCATAGCACGCAAAGTATTTGCGACTGCTGTGATTTGCGTATGCAATTGACCCCACGTCATTTCAACGCGTGCTCGGGTTTCGGACTCAGCGATGATCGCTATTTTATTTGCCGCTAGCCCTTCGGTATTGAAACGAAAAATCTGTTCAGCAAAATTGACATATGCACCTTCAAACCAAGAAGCACCTGGCATAGACTGATAGTTGAGAACTTGTTTGTAAGGCTGAGAGCTCTTAACATCGAAATACTCCCAGATGGATTGCCAAAAGCCTTCTAAGTCATCGACTGACCATTGCCAAAGCTCTGCATAATTAGAAAAATGGTGGCCACGTTGAGCTAACCAAGCCATGTACGCTGTAATTTTTGCTTTTGCGAGTCGGTCTTCATTTGGTTGCCACAAGAGCGTAAGCTCGTCTGCCATTCTTGTCTCCCTGATATTTCTCTTGGTAAATGGGCATAATAATCCATTCCCGCAAACAGGAGACAAGAAGGCAGATTTCTTTCAGTTCACTTAATGCAATTGAAGTTTTAGATCAGATAACTCTTTACTTGCTTTATTTACTGCATTTTTTGTTTCCTGATCTATCTTTGCATCTTTATCGCAAGCGTTTTTGCATTTATCAACTAAGACATCAAGTTCATCTACATACTGACGAATTGAAGCTTCATCCTCAGATTTTTGTAGTTTCGCTTTCGTTTCATTTGATTGCTTATCTAAATTCTCAACACTGGCTTTAATTTCATTTGATGCACTTTGAGATTTTTGACACGCTTGCGCTGCCTGATGAATAGATTGCTCTACTTGACTGAATTTTTTTCTCACTTCGCTTGCTTGAATCATGTTGTAGCTCCTCTAAATTTTCACGAGTCCGGTTATTCCGGAATAGATTAGAGTGAGTCACACTGACTGCGTTCCTGCTTTTAATCTGTATCAATGGCTATATAAACCCGATGCATATTGCTGTGTTTGATCATGAGCTTCAGCATCAGGGATTGCTATATCCGTATTTGTGTCTGTGGTTGGTTTTTTTTCTTCATCGTTCCCAATCGCATGCCAGCTATTTAATAGATTTAATCCGGTTGCAAATAAAAGGCTAAATGGTACACGTCGTTTTGAACTTATCCATAGCATGTAACCGGTAGTCATTGCTGCGATTCCTAACCAATTAGTCAATCGGTTTCTTTCACTTCGACCTTGTTTTAATTTTTGTACTTGCTGAGCTTGATCATTAATGTCATCTTGATGCTGTGAGTGTGTAGATGATTCTGTTGTTTGATACGGATCACTGAATAAATAGCTTGCTACTCCAACTACTGTAATACCTAGACCTATCCATAACAAACCATACTGTCTACGCGCATCAGACTCCACTTTGTTCTCCTTGAAAATCTGAAAAAAGTCGGCTTAAGGCTTTATCTTTATTTGATAAATGTTCAGCACGTGACATCAAGGTCATGATGTCATCATCGCCAAGTTGATCAAATTCTGTATACCACTGCTCTATGGATGACATTTTTTCTGGTAATAAGAGATACATCAATTCATCAACTAATAAACGAATTGCCGCGACCGCTTTTTCCGTTACTACAGGCACTGCCACCGTAATTCGCGCTGCTCGTGCAGCACGCACGCTAGCAGTGGCAACTTGCATGCTACTGCCTGTCGTCATTCCATCATCAACCAAAATCACATGTCGTCCAGCTAGCTCAATCGGAGGACGATTTGCACGATATTGTTTTTCTCTCTTCGCCATCTCTGTCGATTGCTCTGAAATCACTGCTTCCAGATCGACTTGCGAAATTTTTTCTTGTTCTAAGAGATTGTCAGATAACAGCCTGTGTCCATCCGTTGACATAGCACCCATAGATAATTCTGTATGACCCGGCACGCCTAACTGCCGTACCACCAATACATCTAGTGGTAATGCCAAAGCCTCGGCTAAAGCAAAACCAACTGGTACACCACCGCGTGGCAAGGCCAACACCACTGTGTGTTCGTCATTCCTCCAGCAACTCAGCTTCTGAGCAAGTAAGTGGCCAGCCTGTTGCCGGTTTTTTAGGGGTAGGGGCGTAGTCATATGGTTTTGACAGCAAAAAGAGAAAAAGATTCTCATTTCCTGTTAGCAAACTTCCTTTAAAGAATGTAATCTTCCGCACTGAACTTTGTCGGTGTTTGGACTTTCGAACTGATATTCGAACTAGTTTCCAAACCGGCGAATTGCCGATTTTTAATACAAGGCAGTGCGATGAAAAAAAATTCTTGTGTGTCGCTGCGCTCACTGAGCGTCATAGTCAGTCTGCTCGCTAGCTTAGTCATCAGTTTGATACTGAGCTTTGCTGGTGGCGTCATCACGCCGACTGTCAGCAATGCACAAAATACTGCCTGCCTACATCACTTTGCTGAGCAAAAAGCACCGGTAATTACTAAACCCACTCTACAAACAAAGACATTAGGACTGTGCTTTGAAGCCTTTGCAGTTTTACATTCGGCTGTTTCACATACACCTTTATGGTCTGCCGAACATCTCACTCGCGATAGTTTGCGTGCAGCGCGTGAAGTACGTCGCGATGATCAATTTCATGCTGAAGCAAGCTTACCTCAAGAAGATCAAGCACAACTGATCGATTACGCACATTCAGGCTTTGATCGCGGTCATATGTCTCCTGCTGCTGACATGCCCACGGTACAAGCACAGATTGAAAGTTTTTCACTCGCAAACATCGTTCCGCAAAATCGGCAAAACAATCAATTGCTCTGGTCAGCGATAGAAGGCGCAACACGGCATCTCGTGCAACAACGTGGTGAGTTATTTGTAGTGACTGGCCCTGTGTTTGAAGGGGAAAAAATTAATCGTCTAAATAATCGGGTTTTCATACCTACTCATATTTTTAAAGCAGTCTATGATCCACAAACGAAAGAAGCAGGAGCTTGGTTGGCACCAAATGAAGAAGGCAATGTGTATCAAGCCATGAGTGTGGCTGAATTAGAAAAACGTATACACATTAATCTCTTTCCCGCTATCCCTGAAAGCGTTAAATTACGTGCAATGGATTTACCAGAACCACGTATACGTCAAAGACGTTAAATAGGAAATATAAAAAATGTCACCGCTCCACCCCTTTGAGAATGAAACACAGTCCATCAACATTGATGAACTCACGATAGAAAATCGTTTGGATAGAATTGAACTGTATGGCGCTTTAGTCATTACCCGTGATCAAGTCGGATTACAACGCGCTCTGGAAATACAAACTCTCATCAATGCTACGGTGCAGTCTTTACAAGCCCAAACAGATTTGCCACAGGTGATAGAGATGAAGACGAGTGAAAGAATTGACAACCCTTTTAAATAAGATTGTGACTCTCTTAGCATCCTAGCTTCATAACGCGCCAGAATCAGCGCTGAATCACGCAATTTGCCTAAAACTGTCATACTGACGCCCCATGACGTTAGCCCCGCAAAATATTCGTACTTACCCACCTTATCGGACCGACTTAAAACCGGCTCCGTATCTCCCCATGTCGCGCGCAGAAATGGAGCAATTAGGTTGGGATAGTTGCGACATTATTGTAGTGACAGGTGATGCCTACATCGATCATCCAAGTTTTGGTATGGCTTTAATCGGCAGACTATTAGAGTCACAAGGTTTTAGAGTAGGGATTATTAGTCAGCCTGATTGGCAATCCGTCGATCCATTTCGCGCGCTAGGCAAACCGAATTTATATTTCGGTGTCACAGCGGGCAATATGGACTCTATGATTAACCGCTATACAGCAGATAAAAAAATTCGCTCCGATGATGCCTACACTGCAGGTGGCGAACCAAATAAACGACCCGATCGCGCAGTCACCGTGTATGCACAACGTGCACGTGAAGCCTATCCTGGCACACCTATCATCATAGGCAGCATAGAAGCGAGCTTAAGACGTATCGCGCATTATGATTATTGGTCAGATACGGTACGACGTTCTGTACTCACTGACTCAAAAGCAGACCTACTTTTATTTGGTAATGCAGAGCGTGCTTTACTCGCTTTATCACATAGGCTTGCAGCCGGTGAATCCATCAAACAAATTCGTGATCTGCGTGGCACGGCGTTTATGACTAGCCGTGGTTGGAAGCCTGCGGATGATTGGTCAGAAGTCGATTCCACTCGTGTTGATACACCTGGCAAAATTGAAGTCCATCCTAATCCGTATGAGATGAAAGAAAAAGAACCCGAAGCCTGCGGCACGAATGATGCCGCACCCGCTAAGGTTCAACCCATCAAACTTATGACGCGTGAAGAACGCTTACAACAACAAAAAGAAATCCGTGAGAAAAGTGTCGTGCGACTACCTGCTTATGAAATAGTCAAAGAAGATCCAATTCATTATGCGCATGCTTCACGTGTTTTTCATTTGGAATCCAATCCTGGTAATGCTCGCGCTATGGTGCAAGCACATGGTGAGCGTGATGTGTGGCTGAATGCGCCACCACTTCCCCTCGCGATGGATGAAATGGATTATGTGTATGACTTGCCCTATGCAAGATCGCCCCACCCTGTGTATGGCAAAGCGAAGATACCTGCATGGGACATGATACGTTTTTCAGTCAATATCATGCGCGGTTGTTTTGGAGGTTGTAGCTTTTGCTCCATCACAGAGCATGAAGGTCGTATTATTCAAAGTCGTTCAGAGCCATCGATATTGCGTGAGATTGAACTCATACGCGATAAAACCAAAGGCTTTACTGGCACCATCTCTGATCTAGGTGGACCGACTGCGAATATGTATCGCATGGCTTGTAAAGATAAAACAGTAGAAGAATCATGCCGTCGCTTGTCTTGCGTGTTTCCTACTATTTGCTCCAATCTCAATACCGACCATAGCAAACTGATTCAACTATATCGTAAAGCGCGTGACATCAAAGGCGTGAAAAAAATCTTAGTCAGTTCAGGCCTGCGTTACGACCTTGCCGTACGTTCCCCTGAATATGTCAAAGAACTCGCAACGCATCATGTAGGTGGTTTATTAAAAATCGCACCTGAGCATTCCGAAGAAGGACCGCTCTCAAAAATGATGAAGCCGGGTATGGGTTCGTATTACCGCTTTAAAGAATTATTCGATAAATATTCTAAAGAAGCAGGTAAAGAGCAATATTTGATTCCTTATTTTATTGCAGCCCATCCAGGCACCACAGATGAAGACATGCTGCATCTTGCTATCTGGTTGAAAGAAAATGATTTCCGCTTAGATCAAGTGCAAACCTTTTTGCCTACACCAATGGCGATGGCCACCACCATGTATCACACACGTAAAAATCCTTTACGTAAAATTAGTCAAGATTCCGAAGCCGTTGAAACACCACGTTTAGGTAAAGCGCGTCGATTACATAAAGCGCTATTGCGTTATCACGATCCAAATAATTGGGAAGTGATACGTGAAGGTTTAAAGCGCATGGGACGCAGCGATTTAATTGGCAACGGACCACAGCATTTAGTGCCACGTACCGATGCAGCAGGAGCGCAACGCACGCATCGCGCCAGCAAAGAAGAAACACCTGCATTGAAAACATTAGCGAAGAAATTTGGTCATAAAACCCTACGACCAGGTGGTGCCGTTATTCGCAAACGTAACGGATAAAATATTTTTACGCGTTGAATACAATGGATTTGTAGGTACGATTAGCGTAGCGTAATCGTACGAGATAATTTTAAAAATAAGTAAATCACATCAACGACAACTGTCGCCACAAGCTCTGCCCTTTGACTTCTTTGTCTAAACTTTTCAATACCACTTCATGCGCATCAAGTTCAGCTTGATTGGGTTGAACGACAAGAATATCAGCGATAGCAATCGCTTTCCCACTACCATCCAGGGAACCAGCATCACCCCCTAAATCCATAGTCAAACTATCTTGACCACGCGTCATGGCAAGATACACTTCGGCTAATAACTCAGCATCGAGCAAAGCACCATGCAAAGTACGATGCGCATTGGAGATGCCATAACGCTCACATAATGCATCGAGTGAATTACGTTTACCCGGATAGAGCTCTTTTGCTTGCTGCAGTGTGTCTGAAATTTTACTGACATGCTCTTTGAAATTCGGATAGCCGAGTTTTTCAAATTCCACATCTAAAAAACCCACATCAAAGGGGGCGTTATGAATAATGATTTCAGCATCGGCGACAAATGCGCACAATTCTGCAATCACTTCTGCAAATTTAGGTTTATCACTTAAAAAATCAGAAGTAAGTCCATGCACGGCTAACGCACCCGGATCAGATTCCCGCTCAGGATTAATGTAGCGATGAAAATTATTTCCTGTCAGTTGGCGATTGACTAATTCAACACAACCGATTTCTATCACGCGATCACCTGTGCGTGGATTCAAACCAGTCGTTTCTGTATCAAGAAAGATTTGTCGCATTTTATTTCATCAATAAAAAATTTATTCAGATGGTTTATAAAACCATTTCCACACCACGATTTGCTAAAGCATCCGCGCGTTCATTGCCTTCATGCCCAGCATGGCCTTTTACCCAACGCCAAGATATTTGATGTTGTTCTTGTGCTGCGTCTAGTGTCTGCCATAAATCTACATTCATGACAGGTGATTTATCTGCTTTACGCCAACCACGTTTTTTCCAACCGACTATCCATTCACTAATCCCTTTTTGCACATACTGACTATCGGTGTGCAAAATAATTTCACAAGGTCGCTTTAAAGCATTCAATGCTTCTATCACCGCTTGTAATTCCATACGATTATTTGTGGTGTTTAACGCGCCGCCACATAATTCTTTTTCATAAGAGACTGGTCGTCCTGCTGATTCCCATGCATCCCAACCACCTGCAATCATCCATGCGCCCCATCCACCCGGACCAGGATTACCTTTGCATGCGCCATCCGTAAAAATTTCTACTTTATCCATTTCAATCACTTTCAGATTCTATCTGCACACGCATTCTATTCGTAGCAGGCACACCTGCATTGATACGATTTCCTGAGCGTTGTAGTGCGGGTCCTATTAAACGCATTCCTTTTACACGTTTAATTGCTTGCACCATATACAGCGCACCTAAATAAGGCCACCAACGATCCCCCGCTTTTTCAAGAAACGCAAAACGCTGTAACCATTTCGCGGTATGAAACGGCGGCTTATAACAACCAAAGTGCCCACGATTGACTTCCATATTCAAAAGCTTTAACCAATCTTTCAATCGTGGCACGCTAATCAATTCACCATGCAGTGGTAAAAAATGTGCGCCAGTCACTCGCCCTACTGCTTGTCGTATGCCCCACATACTAATAGGGTTAAAACCACATACAATGACTTGCCCTTCAGGAATCAAGACACGCTCAACTTCACGCAAAATCTGATGCGGTTCACTAGAAAATTCCAACACATGGGGCAACACCACTAAATCCAAACTTTGCGTTGCAAATGGCAATTCCGCAAAATCATGTGTTAATACTATGCGTTGCATTTGCTTAGACTGCTGATCAGATGACGAAACAGAATAACAAGCACTATCTGTCTGCCATTTATTCGGCATACGATTCGCGATGAGTCCATCAATACAAGACAAGCCAATTTGCACAGCGTTATAGCCAAAAATATCCGCAGTCAGTTCATCTAAACGCGCTTGTTCCCAAGCACGCACATACGAACCTGCAGGCGTATCAAACCAAGGTGCCAGCGATATAATCGGTTTTTCCATAGTTTGAAGATTGCGTCCCATGTCAGTAAAGCCTCAGTACCAAGTCAGCGCGATTCCAGCTTTTACAGATAATTATTTATGGCTCATTCATGACGACCAACATGCTGCCGTGGTCGATCCAGGTGATGCCGCCCCTGTTTTGGCCGCGCTCCAAGCCAACAATCTAAAACTGGACGCTATTCTACTCACTCACCATCATGCTGACCATGTAGGCGGGGTACAGATCTTATTGCAGAAGTTTGACGTACCTGTGTATGGTCCTGCAAATGAAAAAATCGCCGGTATTACCAATAAGCTCCGTCAAGCAGATCAAGTTGAACTAAAAGCGCCGCACATCCAGTTTTCAGTGATTGATGTACCAGGACATACTGCAGGCCATATTGCTTATTACGCAGCTGAACAGGATTGGTTATTTTGTGGTGACACCTTGTTTGCAGGTGGATGCGGCCGTTTATTTGAAGGTACTGCTGCACAAATGACGGCATCTCTAGCAAAACTCAGCGCATTGCCAGATTCAACCTTGGTGTACTGTGCCCATGAATACACCTTATCCAACCTGCGTTTTGCACTAGCAGCCGAACCAGAAAACAGTGCCTTACAAGAGCGATTTAGCGCAGAAGAAGAAAAACGTGCGCACGGTATTGCCACCGTTCCTTCTTTGTTGGGCTTAGAAAAAAGCACGAATCCTTTTTTACGCAACCAAGAATCACGCATTATCGACCAACTCATTGCACAAGGTCGACTCCATACGCGCGATCCTATCGAGGCATTTGCAGCCCTAAGAGAGTGGAAAAATACTTTCCGATAGAGAAGCGCACCTAGACAAAGCAGATTAAGTTAGCAAAGTGTCACTGTTCGATTTGACATCTTGCTGACATTTATCTTGACGGGCTAAGAGGGACTTCACTACACTTGCCGCTGCTCAATCTGCACGTTGGCAGCGCTCTGCGCCAACGTTCCAACCCCCGGGACTATGCAAGCTCCAAGATTTTTAAAAACCCTCACGCTTTTGGTTTGTTTCAGCCTAATCGCCAATATCAACATGGCGCAGGCAAATGACGTCAGTGTTGCGCCTATTAATACGCTGGATGCATCCGATCTAGTCATTGAGCCTTTGTTTCCGAGTGAAAGCTTAAATGATGATTTGGATATTTTCGCGCTGACCGCAGCACCAGATGGTCCCACTAAAGATTTATGGGATCGCATCCGCAAAGGCTTTGCAATTCCAGATTTAAATAATCCACTGGTTGCTACCCATACCACTTGGTATAGCGCACGTCCTGAATACATGCAAAGAACAACGCAACGTGCATCGCGTTATTTATTTCATGTATTACAAGAGTTAGAAAAACGTCAGATGCCTACTGAGCTTGCGCTCTTGCCCTTTATTGAATCTTCCTTCAATCCGCAAGCTTATTCACGCGCAAAAGCTGCGGGTATGTGGCAATTTATTCCCAGCACTGGTCGTGACTACAATTTAAAACAAAATGTATTTAGAGATGAACGCCGTGATGTGATTGCTTCTACGAATGCAGCACTGACTTATTTGCAAAAGCTATATGGCATGTTTGGTGACTGGCAAATTGCGCTTGCAGCTTATAACTGGGGCGAAGGTTCGGTATCACGTGCGATTGCAAAAGCCAAAGCAGCCGGTAGAGGCACAGACTTCAATAGCTTGTCTGACTACATGCCTGCTGAAACACGTAACTATTATCCTAAGCTGCAGGCAGTTAAAAATATTATTGCAGCACCTATGCAATACGGTATCAAGCTTCCCGTTGTAGAAAATCAGCCTTACTTTGTATCTATAAACAAAGCACGTGATATTGATATTAAATTAGCTGCTGAACTTGCTGAAATACCCATAGAAGAATTCAGAGCACTAAATCCACAATTTAATCGTCCTATTATTCCAGGTAGTCCCACAACCAATATTTTGCTGCCAGAGTTAAATGCGCAAAAATTTAAAGAGAACTTAAGTAAATGGACTAAAGCACTCTCTAGCTGGACTGCACACAGAGTGACTGCAGCGCGCGAAAAAATTGAAACGATAGCGGCTAAATTTAAAACCACACCACAAGTCATACGTGAAGCAAATGATATTCCGCCTAACATGCATGTGAAAGCGGGATCCGTATTACTGGTGCCAAAATTAGCTACCGCTTCTGATCGTGATATTGCAGATGAAGTTGTAAATAATGCGACTATGAATGTAGAAGCTGATGGACCTGCTAAACGTCGCATCACGATTAAAGTCAGTAAGCATGATGATTTGAAATCCATCGCACAACGCTATAAAGTCACCGAAGCGCAAATACGAGAATGGAATGACTTAAAAGGTAAAAAAGTCGTGGCCGGACAATCCTTGAAACTCGAAGTACGTGCAGGTAAAGCCAAGCTCAAATCAGATAAAGCTGATAAATCAGAAAAATCTTCGAAATCGAGTCGCACCGCTAAGACATCGTCGAATAAACATAGTCATTAAAGTACATGCACGGACGATTACGCTACGCTAATCGTCCCTACAAATTCAACTATTCAACTGACGTGGTAGGTACGATTAGCGCAGCGTAATCGTACGAAAATAATTCATATAATCGCGCATGTGACTAAAGACAATGTTGAATACGTCGCTGCTGCTAATAATTTATGTGTATAGGCTTGCTGCGGCGAAGATAAAACACTCGCTGTCGCACCACTCTCCACTACACATCCATCTTTCATCACCACTACACGATGTGACATGGCTCGTATGACGGCTAAGTCATGGCTAATGAACAAATAAGCAAGTCCATATTTTTTCTGTAACTCGGCAAGCAATTCCAACACTTGCAATTGCACCGACACATCGAGTGATGAAGTTGGTTCATCAAGCAACATGAGCGCTGGCTTTAAAATCAATGCACGTGCAATGGCTATGCGTTGACGCTGACCACCAGAAAATTCATGCGGATAGCGTGACATCATGTCGGCTGACAATCCCACTTCTTGCAAACACGCTGCAATCGCATCACGTAAGGCTTGTTGGCTGAGATGCGGTTGATGCAATGCTAAGCCCTCACCTACACTTTGCTCTATCGTTCTTCTAGGTGAAAGCGAAGCAAAGGGATCTTGAAATACCACCTGCATTTGTGCACGCAAAGCGCGTATTTCTTTACTAGGCATGGCACTGATTTCATGGCCATCAAACACGATCTTTCCCTCTGTTTTGGCAACTGAGAGTCGTAGCAATGCCATGCCTAAGGTCGATTTACCCGAACCTGATTCACCGACTATGCCTAATGTTTCACCACGCACTAGTGAGATATCAACATTATCAACTGCGACAAAATCACGCTGTTTGAACCACCCTTGTTGAATCGTGAAACGACATCGTATCTGTTCTGCTTCTAATAATGCAGGTGCATCGGGTGCGGGGTCTGCCACCAATTTATGGGGATGGGATCCTAAAAGTTTTTGTGTATAAGCTTCTCGTGGCGATGCAAATACATGCTGCGTCTGACCCGTCTCAATTAATCTGCCATGCTCCATCACGCCGACTCTGTCCGCAAAATGTCTGACTAGATTCAAATCATGGGTAATCATCAACACAGCCATGTTGTCTTCGCGCTGCAGTTGATTCAAGAGCTCGAGTATTTGTACTTGTATCGTGACATCAAGTGCTGTCGTAGGTTCATCCGCTATCAATAACTTAGGTTTACAAGCAAGTGCCATTGCAATCATGGCACGCTGACGCTGTCCACCAGACAATTCATGTGGATAAGAGAGTGCACGACGTGCAGGTTCAGGTATACCTGTTTTATCTAATAAAGCGACAGCACGTTGTGCTGCTTGCGGAGCGGATAAACCTTCATGCAGCATTAAGACTTCGGCGATTTGATTACCAATAGTGAAGAGCGGATTTAACGCTGTCATCGGCTCTTGAAAAATCATTGCGACATCTTTACCACGCAATCCACGCAAAGCGGATTCTGATTTTTGCAGAATATCTTCGCCATTAAATAAAATACTGCCTGCAGTATGTGCATCAGGATTGAGACGCAAAATAGATAAAGCACTCACCGTTTTACCAGAGCCCGATTCACCCACTAAAGCAAACTTCTCACCTGCAGCTATCTCAAAGCTCACATCATTGACGACCGTTGCGTCACCAAATCGCACGCTGAGATGATTTACCTGTAATAACGTCATGATTTTCTCCTGACGTCTAAAGCATTGCGTAAAGCATCACCTATGTTTGTTAACAACAGCAGTGTGATGGTTAAGACTAAAAAAGTAGAAACAGAAATCCACCATGCATCGAGATTATTTTTTCCTTGTGAGAGCAACTCTCCCAAGCTCGGTGTGGATGGGGGAACGCCTAGTCCCAAAAAATCTAAACTAGTTAACGCTAAAATCGCGGCACTCATACGAAAGGGCAAGAAAGTAACCACAGGTGTCAAACTATTCGGTAACACGTGACGCCAAATAATTTGCCAATTTGAACAACCCAAGGCACGTGCAGCTTGTACATAATCGAGATGACGATTACGTAAAAAATCAGCACGCACATAATCAGATAAACCCATCCAGCCAAATAATGAAAGCAAAATCAATAACACCATGAAGCTAGGTTCAAAAATCGAAGAGAAAATAATTAGCAAATACAACTCCGGCATGGAGCCCCAGATTTCCATAAAGCGCTGAAAAAATAAATCTGTTCTGCCTGCAAAATAGCCTTGTACTGCACCCGTTAATACACCCAATAGAACGCCAGTAATCGTAAGTGCAAGTCCAAATAAAATTGAAATACGAAATCCATATAACAAACGAGCGAACACATCACGTCCACGATCATCTGTACCTACCCAATTTTCTGTTGTAGGGGGGGATGGATTTGGTGCCTTGGCAAAATAATTTAAAGTGTCGTAGCTATAGTGATTGATTGGATAAATTGCCCAATTCCCTTTTTTATTCAATTGTTCTTTAATAAAAGGATCAAGATAATCTGCAGGCGAATCGAAATCACCGCCAAATGATTTTTCCGAATAGTCATGCATCACAGGGAACACAATCTGTCCCTGATAAGATGCAATCAATGGTTTATCGTTAGAGACTAACTCTGCAAACAGGCTGATAACAAACAGCACAGAAAAAATCAGCAAGCTCCAATAGCCACGTCGATTTTGCTTAAAGCGATTCCATACGCGCTGCCATGGTGCTTGCGATTTCATGACCAAATTAGGTGATTGAGTGCTTGTGTTCATTTGGCTAGACTTTCAAATTGCACACGTGGATCTACCCACACATAGCACAAGTCACCGAGCAATTTCACAACGAGCCCGATTAAGGTAAAGAGATATAAAGTACCTAGTACAACAGGATAATCACGTCGCACAACGGATTCATAGGAAAGTAAACCTAAACCATCCAATGAGAACAGTGTCTCTATCAATAAACTACCTGCAAAGAATGCGCCGATAAACGCAGCAGGAAATCCTGTTACTAGCGGCACTAAGGCATTTCTAAATACATGTTTGTATAAAACTACTTTATCTGACAGGCCTTTTGCACGCGCTGTGAGTACATATTGTTTTCGTATCTCTTCAAGAAACGTATTTTTAGTAAGCATAGTCATCACTGCAAAAGAACCTGCAACTGATGCTGTGACTGGCAAGGTGATGTGCCAGAGATAGTCTGTGATTTTATGGAAGGTCGTGAATGTTTCCCAGTCATCGGAAGTCAAACTTCGCAATGGGAACCACTGCACAAAACTGCTGCCTGCAAAAGTCACTAATAAAAATACACCCAATACAAAGCCCGGTATGGAATAGCCTATTAAGACCAACATACTCGTGATGTTATCGAAGCGACTGCCTTCCCGCACTGCTTTTGCTATTCCTAAGGGCACCGAAATGAAATAGGTTAAAAAGAAAGTCCACAGTCCTAAAGTGATAGATACAGGTAATTTAGATTTCACTAACTGCCATACATCTTCATGATGATAAAAGCTTTGCCCCAAATCGAATCGTGCAAAACCTTTTAACATGAGCCAAAATCGTTCAACAGGTGGTTTATCAAATCCATACAGTGCTTTAATTTCTTCTACACGTTCTGCATCGACACCCTGACGACCACGATACTCCGCTCCACCGCCGCCACCAGAGGATTCCCCTACGCCAGTTTGTCCTTTTTTTAATTCAATCAACATTTGTTCAACCGGACCACCCGGCACGAATTGAATCACAGCGAATGTAATACTGATGACCCCTAATAAAGTAGGAATCATGAGTAATGCGCGTTTGAATATATAAGACCAGAGATTCATTTTTTCACTCATCAATAGGTAGTCATTACTAGCTAAGCATTATTTATTTCTCGGTGTTTTTTCCCACCAACTAGAAATCATATAAGGATCCGCTTGATAATATTTCGGCGATACAGCGGGAAGTCCAAAACGATTTCTATAGGCGACTCTATGTGTTGCTGAATACCAGTGTGGTACGACTATGTATTTATGTAATAGCACTCTATCTAATGCACGCGAAGCTGCTACTAATTCTGAACGTGAATCTGCTGACACCATAGCAGTCACTAATTTATCAACGACAGGATCTTGTAAACCCCATGAATTACTCGATCCATTTGTATCGGCTGCCTTCGTCCCAAAGATGTCAAACATCTCACTCCCTGGACTGACTACATCGGAGAGTCGTATGCTAGTCATATCAAAATCAAATTCTTCCATACGTTTCTGTACTAAAGCAAAATCTGCCGTACGTTGCTTAACTTGTATTCCTAATTTTTCAAGATTACGCGCATAGACAGAAATAATGCGTGCTAATGAAGGATTGTCATCCAAGATCTCTAATTTAAAAATTTCACCTTGCGCATTACGTAAAGCACCTTGCTGATATTCCCAACCTGCTTGTTTTAATAATTCACGCGCTTGTAAAAGATTTGCTCTCAGTGAGGAAGTGCCATCTGTTCTTGGTGGCAGAGGCGCTTCACCAAATACTGCTGGGTCTACCTGATTTCGCATAGGCCCGAGTAATTTCAATTCGGCCTCATTCGGCAAGCCATGTGCGCCGAGTTCTGAATTACTAAAGAAGGAATCGATGCGTTTGTATTGCGAATAAAACAGCTGACGATTCATCCATTCATAATCTAATGCTAAAACTAAGGCATGCCGCACACGCACATCTTTAAATTGTGGACGCCGCATATTCATCACAAAGCCTTGCATGCCCGCGCCGTTTGCATGCTTCAAGGTGGCTTTAATGATTTCTCCGCTTTCGAATTTTGGTCCTTTATAAGAACGCGCCCAGTTTTTTGCTTTGTATTCAATCACCGCATCAAACTCGCCTGCCATAAACGCTTCAAGGCGTGCAACATCATCTTTGTAATAACGATAGATGATGCGATCGAAATTAAAACTACCTCTGCGTACGGGTAAATCCTTTGCCCAATAATCAGGATTACGTTTAAAACTAATCATGCGACCAATTTCATAAC
>CANGLD010000009.1 GCA_947454475.1 Oxalobacteraceae bacterium | reverse complement strand
GTTCTTATAGTTTCTGGATAAGATTTTCTTTAATCTCCTTAATCAAGCTTATTCACTTTTCTTCCCCAAGTTATCCTTGCACTTATCCACAGAAATTAATAAATAAATTTTTTGTTTTCATCTAAGATCATTATTATTCTGCATTACTCTCATTTTATTAAGCGTTTGCGTGCGTATTCAAAAAAAGGAATTTTATGACCAAGCCGGCTATTGCCCAAATAACGCACTATATAAATGGCAAGTTAACTGCTTCCGCAAATCCTAAATCTCAACCAGTTTTTAATCCTGCAACCGGTGAAGTCTGTGCTCAAGTCGTTTTAGCTGATCAAAACGAAGTAAATACAGCCGTTGCAGCTGCAAGTGCTGCGGCTCCTGCTTGGGCCGACACAGCACCTTTAAAACGAGCTCGCATTCTTTCAAAATTTAAAGAATTAATTGAAAAAAACCATGACGCTTTAGCGGCTGCCATTACTCGCGAGCACGGCAAAGTGTTTTCTGATGCTAAGGGTGAGGTAGTGCGAGGTTTAGAAATTGTAGAGTTCGCGTGTGGTATTCCTCAATTGTTAAAGACACAATTCACTGACAATATAGGTGGCGGCATAGATAACTGGCAGTTGCGTCAACCATTAGGTGTTACTGCTGGAATCACGCCATTTAATTTTCCTGTCATGGTTCCTTTATGGATGGCGCCTATGGCTATCGCTTGTGGCAATACTTTTGTTTTGAAGCCATCAGAACGCGATCCCACTCCTTCATTAATGATGGCAGATTTATTGCAGCAAGCCGGTTTGCCAGATGGAGTTTTTAATGTGGTGCAAGGCGACAAACTTGCGGTTGACACTTTGTTACAGCATCCCGATGTAAAAGCTATTTCTTTTGTTGGTTCAACACCGATTGCTGAATATATTTATACCGAAGGCGCGAAGCGTAAAGGTGCTTATCCATTACGTGTACAAGCTTTGGGCGGTGCTAAAAATCATTTAGTCGTGATGCCTGATGCAGATCTTGAACAAGCGGTTGATGCCTTGATAGGCGCCGCCTATGGATCTGCAGGCGAACGTTGTATGGCTATCTCGGTTGCTGTTGCTGTTGGTTCAGTGGCTGATAAATTAGTTGAAGCATTAATTCCTCGCGTTCAAGCTTTAAAAGTAAAAAACGGTATGGAGTCAGATGCCGAGATGGGGCCTGTAGTTACGGCTATGCATAAAGAAAAAATTATTTCCTACATCAATCAAGGTGTACAAGCGGGAGCGACTTTATTGGTCGATGGCCGTAACAAAGTTGTTGATGGTCATGAGCAAGGATTCTTCCTTGGAGGCTCTTTATTTGATCAGGTCAAACCGAATATGACGATTTATCAAGAAGAGATTTTTGGACCAGTGTTGTGTGTAGTACGTGTGCCTGATATGGCAGCAGCAATTAATTTAATTAACGCACATGAATACGGTAATGGTGTTGCACTGTTTACTTCTGATGGCAATACAGCTCGAGAATTTTCACGCCGTATAGAAGTTGGTATGGTAGGTGTGAACGTTCCTATTCCTGTGCCTATGGCTTGGCATTCATTTGGAGGATGGAAGCGCTCATTATTTGGTGATACGCATATTTATGGCGAAGAGGGTGTTCGTTTCTACACGCGTTATAAATCCATTATGCAACGCTGGCCTGAATCAATTAGTAAAGGCGCAGAGTTCACTATGCCAGTTGCGAAATAATTTTGTCTTCAGGGGTGCATATGCAATCAGCGGGCAAATATGATTACATCGTGATTGGCGCAGGTTCAGCGGGTTGTGTACTCGCTAATCGTTTAAGTCAAGATCAAGGTGCTTCGGTTTTGTTATTAGAAGCGGGCGGTAAAGATGACTATATGTGGATACATATACCAGTTGGCTATCTTTACTGTATTAACAATCCTCGTACTGATTGGCTATATCGTACTGAAGCTGAACCCGGTCTTAATGGTCGCAGTTTAATTTACCCACGTGGAAAAGTTCTAGGTGGTTCCTCATCGATTAACGGCATGATTTATATGCGCGGACAAGCTCGTGATTATGACGAGTGGGCACGATTGTCTGGTGATGATAGTTGGAGCTGGAAAAATGTTTTACCTCTGTTTAAACAAACAGAAGATCATCATGCAGGTACTAGCGCTTTTCATGGATCGGGTGGCGAGTGGCGCGTTGAAAAGCAAAGACTAAGTTGGGAAATATTAGATGCGTTTCGTCGCGCTGCCGAACAAACCGGCATTCCTATGACGGATGACTTCAATCAAGGCGATAACGAAGGTTGTGGTTATTTTGAAGTGAACCAGAAAAAAGGCATACGCTGGAATACAGCAAAAGCTTTTCTGCGCTCCACAAATAATCGTCGCGGTAGTTTAGAAATCATGACGGGTTGTCGTGTGCAGCGACTAGACATAATAAAGACAGATCATGGTTTGCATTGTCGCGGTGTAGAGTTTACTGGTGGCGGACAACAATGGTTTGCGGAGTCTGCCAATGAAACGATATTGACCGCAGGCGCTATAGGCTCTCCGCAAATTTTGCAGCTCTCAGGTATAGGACCCGCCGACTTACTAAAACAACAGGGTATACCTGTCGTATTGGATGCTGCGGGTGTCGGCGAAAACTTGCAAGACCATTTGCAACTGCGCATGGGTTTTAAGGTGCAAGGTGCTAAGACTTTAAACACCATGGCCAATAGCCTAATCGGCAAAATGCGCATAGCACTAGAATATGCGGTCAACCGCAGCGGTCCTATGTCTATGGCGCCCTCACAATTAGGCGCGTTTACACGTTCCGATCCTAGTCAGCCCAGCGCAAATTTGCAGTATCACGTTCAGCCTTTGTCGCTAAATAAGTTCGGCGAGCCTTTGCATGACTTTCCAGCGTTTACTGCCAGCGTATGTAATTTGCGTCCAACTTCCCGAGGACGTGTTCGGATTGCATCTGGCGATCCATTGGCTGCACCGAAAATCACGCCTAATTATTTAAGTACAGCAGAAGATAGGAAAGTGGCAGCCGACTCCTTGGCACTTACCCGACGCATAGTGACAGCCCCTGCCTTACAGGCTTACATGCCGGAAGAGTTCATGCCGGGGAAAAATTTCCAAACTGAGAACGAACGCATTCTTGCTGCTGGCGAGATTGGCACCACGATTTTCCATCCAGTTGGCACTTGTAAAATGGGCAAGTCTGACGATAGCTCCGCTGTGGTAGACCATCAAATGCGTGTCATCGGCGTTCAAGGATTGCGTGTTGTTGACGCGTCTGTCATGCCAACCATTACGTCTGGGAATCCAAATTCTCCGATTATTATGATGGCTGAAAAGGCTGCTGTATGGATAAAGGCAGCAAAACAGATGTGAAGGCGGCACTTTCGCTGAAATTACTAGAAGTAAAATAAAAGTATTTGGCGACAGTGTTTACTCACACTCACATTTTGTTTTAAAAATAGCAAGTATATTGTGGTCTTTATGGACGGCTTACCTTTCGATTTGCTTGCCCTTTGCTTGGCAGCTTTTTTGGCAGGCTTAATGGATGCCATAGTCGGTGGGGGAGGCCTAATTCAAGTACCGGCTTTATTCATAAGTCTCCCCCAAGTTGTGCCCGCAAGTCTGTTTGGCACGAATAAATTCTCTGCTGTTTTTGGCACTGGTGTCGCCGCACTCACTTACGTTAAAAAAATCCGTCTACCTTGGCGCGTTGTTCTGCCTGCTGTTTTAGGCGCATTCATTTTTTCCTTTCTAGGCGCGAGGTTGGTTTCTAGTCTTCCCGTCGATGTCGTTAGGAAAAGCCTGCCTTTCATATTTTTAACCATCTTGGTTTATGTCACTAAACAGCAAGAGTTTGGCTTTCATACTGCTCGGCGTTTTCAGGGTAGGCAAGAAATCTTGTTTGCAGGACTAACTGGCGCCTTAATTGGCTTTTATGATGGGTTGATAGGCCCTGGCACGGGAAGCTTTTTGGTTTTTATCTTCATACGTGCATTTGGCTATGATTTTTTAACGGCTTCTGCCTCAGCCAAAGTGGTGAACGTAGCTTGTAATTTATCGGCACTAGCTTGGTTTGGTTATGCCGGCCACATTATGTGGAAGTTAGGCTTGATGATGGCGCTATTTAATATAGTGGGGGCTAGGGCGGGAGCAAAGCTAGCGATAAAACACGGAAGCCAATTCGTTCGCCGCATCTTTCAATTGGTTGTGGGTCTGCTGATCATCTTCACGGCCAAGCAGGCTTTTTGGGCTTAGTTAGTCTTTGGTTCGAATGTTCCACGTGAAACCTTAGATACAAGTCGGCTTACGTTCCACGTGAAACAATGCGCTATCTATCTGGGATGAGTCGAAGTATAAATTTGGGTTAAAACAGCGCCTCATCAAGAATAAAAGACCGTATAATTCGCCCTCTGCCGAAAGTCTGTACAAGGCGACCCATGAATTTTCCTTCCGAATTTGATGTCATAGTAGTTGGTGGCGGCCATGCCGGGACGGAGGCTGCCTTGGTGGCTGCGCGCATGGGTCAAAAAACCTTACTTTTGACACACAATATTGAGACCTTGGGTCAAATGTCCTGCAATCCATCGATCGGTGGCATAGGCAAAGGGCATTTAGTCAGAGAAGTTGATGCCATGGGCGGGGCAATGGCAATTGCTACCGATGAAGCTGGCATTCAGTTTCGTATCTTAAATTCTTCTAAAGGTCCTGCCGTTCGAGCGACGCGCGCGCAAGCAGATCGTCTCTTATATAAGCAGGCAATACGCTCACGTTTAGAAAATCAGCCTAATCTTTGGTTATTTCAACAGGCTGTCGATGATTTATTGCTAGAAGGCGAGAGCGTAGTGGGCGCTGTAACTCAGGCGGGCATTAAGTTCCGTGGGAAAACAGTGGTGTTAACTGCAGGAACCTTCCTAGATGGAAAAATCCATATAGGTTTGAATAATTATTCAGCGGGCAGAGCTGGAGATCCTCCGGCGGTTTCTCTTTCTGCGCGCTTAAAAGAACTAAAATTGCCGCAAGGTCGACTGAAAACAGGCACGCCGCCGCGTATTGATGGTCGCACCATGGACTTTTCTGTGATGACAGAGCAGCCTGGTGATCTGGATCCAGTGCCAGTATTTTCTGTCATGGGATCAGATAAGTTGCATCCTAAACAACTTCCCTGCTGGATTACCCATACAAACTCACGCACACACGACATTATTCGAGGTGCATTAGATCGCAGTCCTATGTATACAGGCGTGATTGAGGGAGTGGGGCCTCGTTATTGTCCTTCTATAGAAGACAAAATTCATAGATTCGCAGGAAAAGAATCACATCAAATTTTTTTAGAGCCAGAGGGACTGCTCACACATGAGTTTTATCCAAATGGCATATCAACGAGTTTGCCTTTTGATGTACAGCTAGAGTTGGTTAGATCTATGCGCGGCTTAGAAAACGCGCACATCTTGCGCCCAGGTTATGCCATTGAGTATGACTACTACGATCCTAGGGGCTTGAAAGCATCATTAGAAACAAAAGCAATTAAGGGATTATTTTTTGCCGGCCAAATCAATGGAACGACAGGCTATGAAGAGGCTGCCGCACAAGGCTTATTAGCCGGAATTAATGCGGCATTGTTATCTAAGAATAGTGAAGCTTGGACGCCGCGCAGAGACCAAGCTTATTTAGGTGTGTTGTTCGATGACTTAATTACACAGGGCGTGTTAGAGCCATATCGCATGTTCACCAGTCGTGCTGAATATAGATTGAGTTTGCGTGAAGATAACGCCGACATGCGTCTAACTGAAATAGGCCGACGTCTAGGTTGTGTGAGTGATGAACAGTGGCGCGCTTTCGAAGAAAAACGCGAAGCAGTAGCGCGTGAATTAGAACGATTGAAATCAACGTGGGTAAGTCCAAAAATTCTTACTGCACAAGAGTCAGAGCGTGTGCTTGGCAAGCAAATAGAGCGTGAATATTCATTGGTCGATTTGTTGCGCAGGCCGAATGTGACTTACAAAACTTTGATGACTTTAGAGAATCAGCAAGGCGAAAAATTTTGTGCTCCTGAACTTGATGCAGCAGTAGTAGAGCAGGTTGAAATTCAGGTTAAATATGCAGGCTATATAGACAGACAAGCGAAAGAAGTAGAGCGTCATGAGCACTATGAAAATTTGCGCTTGCCAGAGTCTATAGACTATTTAGCGATAGCTGCATTGTCTATGGAAGTCAGACAAAAACTAAATAAACATCAGCCGCAAACATTGGGACAAGCATCAAGGATAGCGGGCGTTACGCCTGCAGCGATTTCACTTCTGTTAGTGCATTTAAAAAAGGGTGGCTTACGCGAATTTTCAGCCGCATCGGAAGAGCCGAATGCGGCATAAATAATTCATGGCAACGCAAATAGATAGAGAAGAATTTAGCGCATTGCTAAAACAAGGTGCAGCTCAATTAGAGATAAGTTTGTCTGAAAGACAAATTGAAAAATTGCTCGATTATCTAGCATTATTAGTGAAGTGGAATTCGGTTTACAACCTCACCTCAGTAAGAGAGCCGCAGCAAATGGTGATACAACATTTGCTCGATGCGATGTCAGCTCTCTATGCTTTTAAGGGTGCGAAAAAAGTTTTAGACGTAGGAACAGGCGGCGGCTTACCTGGCATGGTGATCGCAATTTGGGCACTAGAAGCAGAGCCGCAATTGCAAATACATTTAATAGATACCGTAAAAAAGAAAACGGCTTTTTTGACGCAAGTGAAAGCAGAGTTAGGTTTAGAAAATGTGACTGTGCATAGCGGCCACGTAGAAAAACTAACTAGCGAGGAATCATTTGATGTCATCACTTCGCGTGCATTTGCTGAGCTCATTGACTTTGTAAAGTTGTCTGGTCATTTGCTAGAACAAGATGGAAGCATGATTGCTTTAAAAGGCAAAAAGCCAGATGAAGAAATACAGCGCTTGCCGCAGGAATGGAAAGTGGAAAAAGTTGTCCCGCTCACCGTGCCCGGCATGCAAGCGGAACGACATTTGGTGTGGATGAAAAGAGCGTTGTAAATCAAGTAGAAAAAAATCTTATCTATTTGAATCACACAGCGCGAAGTGAAATAAATAGTTGGCGACATTGATAAAAGAAATAACACGAAACTCATGACGAAAATTTTTTGCATTGCGAATCAAAAGGGCGGCGTAGGTAAGACAACAACAGCAGTTAATCTTGCTGCTGCACTCGCTAATATTAATCAGCGCGTGTTGTTAGTTGACTTAGATCCGCAAGGTAATGCAACTATGGGTGCGGGCATAAATAAGGCGGAATTAAAAAGCTCGATTTATCAAGTGCTACTCGGAATGGGCGAATTAAAAGATGCGCGCTTAGCATCTGAATCCGGCAAGTTTGATGTCTTACCCGCTAACCGTGATTTAGCCGGTGCCGAAGTTGAAATGGTTGAGCTGGATAACAGAGAGACTCGTTTAAAGACAGCTTTAGCATCTGTCGTTGATAACTATGATTTTGTACTCATAGATTGTCCGCCTGCGTTATCTATGCTGACCTTAAATGGTTTGTGCGCAGCGCATGGTGTGATCATTCCTATGCAATGTGAATACTATGCATTAGAGGGTTTATCGGATTTAGTTAACACGATCAAAATCGTGCACGCAAAACTGAATCCCGATTTGAAAATCATAGGGTTGCTGAGAGTGATGTTTGACCCACGCATGATGCTTTCGCAACAAGTGTCCCAGCAATTAGAAGAGCATTTTGGCGACAAGGTTTTCAAGTCAATTATTCCGCGTAACGTGCGTTTGGCAGAGGCGCCATCTTATGGAGTGCCCGGCGTGAATTTTGATGCAGCAGCCAAGGGTGCTCAAGCATATGTCGAGTTTGGTAAAGAACTGGTGCAACGCATACGTAGCGCACCTGCGGCTTGAGCGTGCAGCAAATAATGTATCAAGCAAAAAATTAACGGTGAAAGTTTTAAATTAAGTGATGAAAAAACAAAAAGGACTAGGTCGCGGATTAGAAGCCTTATTAGGCGGTTCGCCAGACTTTATTGAAGAAGCACCCAACGTAAGTGGTGCGCCACCGACTTTGCCGTTAACTGCGCTGCAAGCGGGTAAATATCAACCGCGTATCAAGATGGATCAGAGCGCAATCAATGAGCTTGCAGATTCAATACGTAAGCAAGGTTTGTTGCAGGCGATATTAGTAAGACCTATTAAAAATGGCCCACCAGGCGTTGACTACGAAATCATTGCAGGCGAAAGACGGTTTCGCGCATCTAAATTAGCAGGACTGACTGAAGTGCCTGTCATCGTAAAAGATGTGGATGACCAAGCTGCTGCGGCCATGGCGCTTATAGAAAATATGCAGCGGGAAGATTTAAATCCGCTCGAAGAAGCCCAGGGCATTAAGCGCTTGATTGATGATTTTAATTTTACGCATGAACAGGCAGCTGAGGCAGTGGGGCGCTCACGTAGTGCGGTTTCTAATCTCTTACGTTTGATGAGTCTGAGTAAACCGGTGCAGACCATGTTGATGGAAAATCATATCGATATGGGTCATGCACGGGCATTGTTAGCGGTAGACTCCGCGACGCAAATTACTTTGGCGACGCAAATCATTGCGCAGAAATTATCCGTGCGTGAAGCTGAAAAGTTGGTGGTTCGCGCAACCACCGCACGCGATGCAAGGCCTACCGGAGCGACGAAAGAGAAGTCGCGTGATGTCGTTAGGTTGGAGGAGGAGTTGTCGGATGCACTTGCTACCAAGGTCAGCATTCGGCAGGGAGCCGGCAAAAAAGGCGAATTAATCATAGATTTTGGTGATCTAGAACAGCTGGATGGAATAATTGCCCGACTTAGGCAGCCAGCAGCTTGAAATCGCCCAATTTTTCCTCAATCAGCCTAGCTAAGTGTTTGACTGCGCGGTGGAAATTATTTATACTCTTGCGGCTTTCTGGAATGCAAATCCCCTCACAGCTCCTCAAGAATTCTCAGCGTTTTGCTCTAAGATCCGCTGGCTTAATTGAAATAGTCTGATGTTGCGCTTAGTCCTCACCCAGTTTGTGGTTACGCTGTTAGTAGCTGCTATTTCTGGACTAATCGGCGGGGGCAATGCCCTACTGTCGTCGTTGCTCGGTGGTTTGTGTTGCGTCTTGCCTAATGGCTTATTCGCAATGCGCATCGCGATCAGCGCCCGCAGCCCCGAAGCCTTAACCCCAATGACGTTTATTTTTGGGGAATTTACAAAGATTGTCATGACGGTTGCAATGCTTGGAGCAATCGTCTGGTTGTATCGTGATGTGAATTGGCTGGCGCTTATCGCTGCTTTCATCATTGCGTTGAAAAGTTATCTCATCTTACTTATTAGGCATTGATATGGCGGCTGAACTGGCGGCAGAAGGCGCGGCGCACGCACCCACCTCATCCGAGTACATCATTCATCACCTCGGACACCTGTCTACGCATCATCAGGAAAAAATCATCGATTTTTCCATTATTAATATGGACACCTTGTTGTGGTCTGTATTGATGGGCGTAATTGGTTCTTTAGTGATGTTTAACGTTGCTCGTAAAGCAACATCTGGTGTTCCTGGGCGTTTCCAATTATTTGTAGAAATGATTGTTGAAATGGTGGAAGACCAGTCCAAAAACATCGTTCATGGCAATCGCACGTTTATCGCGCCACTCGCGCTGACAGTATTCGTTTGGGTGTTCTTAATGAATGCGCTGGACTTTTTGCCTGTCGATTTGTTTTCCGGAATTTTCTCCCTGTTCGGCGTAGAAACGCATTTCCGCATTGTTCCCACTGCGGATTTGAATGGCACCTTGGGCATGGCGTTGGCAGTTCTTTCGCTCATGCTTTACTACAACCTGAAAATTAAGGGTGTGGGTGGATTTATTCATGAGTTGTTCTGTGCGCCATTCGGAGCACATCCAGCGTTGTGGATTGCCAATCTGGGTTTGAACATTATTGAGTTCGTTGCAAAAACAGTTTCATTGGGTATGCGACTGTTCGGAAATATGTATGCAGGCGAACTTGTTTTCTTACTGATTGCCTTACTAGGCTCAACCGCAACATGGTGGGGTTTTGGTATGCATGTGATTGCTGGTTCAGTTTGGGCAATTTTCCATATTTTGATTGTTTTGCTGCAAGCGTTCATCTTCATGATGCTGACGCTGGTTTATATCGGTCAGGCGCACGAAGGGCACTGATCACGTTTTCTGGTTTTTGTATTTGTATTTTTGTATTTTGACTTTGACACTATTTAAGGAGTTTTCATGACTAACGTCGCTTTTGTTGCACTGGCTTGTGGTTTGATCATTGGTCTGGGCGCAATTGGTGCATGTATCGGTATTGGCATCATGGGTGGTAAGTTCATCGAAGCCTCGGCTCGTCAGCCAGAGCTGATGAATGCATTGCAAACCAAAATGTTTTTGTTGGCTGGTTTGATCGATGCTGCGTTCCTGATTGGCGTTGGTATCGCGATGATGTTTGCATTCGCAAATCCGTTCGCTGGATAATTTTCGCTCTCTTTTGGTGTCGAGCGTCGGCTCGATGTCTGTCATTCTGAGAAGGAAAGTACTGTGAACTTAAACGCTACACTGTTCGCACAGTTCGTCGTTTTCTTTATTCTCGCGCTGTTCACGATGAAATTCGTGTGGCCGCCATTGATTAAAGCCTTAGATGAGCGTGCGAAGAAAATTTCCGAAGGCCTAGAAGCCGCGGATCGTGGTCATGCCGAACTCGCATTCGCTGAAACGCGCGTGCAAGTGCAACTCGCGCATGCTCATGAAGAAACACAAAAACGCTTGGTGGATGCAGAGCGTCGTGCAGCTGAAATCATTGATGAGGCTAAGCGTCATGCTGCTGAAGAAGCTAAGGGCATCGTAGAGGCAGCACGTCATGAAGCAGCTGCGGAAGCACTGCGTTTGCGCGACACCCTACGTCATGATGTTGCTTCTTTAGCTGTTAAAGGTGCAGAGCAAATTCTTAAGCGTGAAGTCAATGCGACTGCGCATGCAGATTTACTCAACCAATTAAAAGCAGAGCTGTAATCATGGCAGAACTCGCGACAATCGCTAGACCCTATGCAGAAGCTATATTTAGATTAGCGCAGCCAAAGAACTTGGCTGTCTGGTCTGAGCTGCTAGACGAAATGGCGCAAATTGCTTCTGTTCCAGAGCTAGCACAACTAGCGCACAATCCGCGCGCGGAGAATGCACAAGTTGGCGAGATTTTTTTGGCTGCACTGAAAAGTGCTGTCACCCCAGAGGTAAAAAATCTCGTAGCAGCGTTGGTAGAAAATGGCCGCTTAACTTTGGTGCCTGAAATTGCAGCGCAATTTCAAACCTTAAAGAACAATTTCGAGAGTAGTGCTGATGCAGAAATCGTTAGTGCTTTTCCTATGTCAGATGCGCAAGTATCTGAATTGAAGGCAGGACTCGAAAAGAAATTCGGACGCAAACTCAACACAACCATAACAGTCGATCAGTCGTTGATAGGCGGTGTGAAGGTGACGGTTGGCGATGAGGTATTAGATACATCCGTGCGGGCACGTTTAGAGCATATGCATACTGTGCTCGCCGCGTAAAAAGATAGAAATTATTTAGTTATTGCGAGACCGGGCAGGCAGCGACTACGCCAGTCTCAATCAATCAGGAGCTAACATGCAACTCAACCCGTCTGAAATCAGCGAGCTGATCAAGAGCCGGATTCAGGGTCTCGGCGCAGGCGCCGAAATTCGCAACCAAGGTACCGTTATTTCGGTTACTGATGGTATCTGCCGTATTCATGGATTGTCGGATGCGATGCAGGGCGAGATGCTGGAATTCCCAGGCAACACATATGGCCTAGCGTTGAATCTGGAACGTGACTCGGTCGGTGCCGTTATTCTGGGTGAATACGAGCATATCTCCGAAGGTGACGTTGTTAAATGTACCGGTCGTATTCTTGAAGTACCTATCGGACCAGAACTCCGAGGTCGCGTAGTCAATGCATTGGGTCAGCCTATTGATGGCTTGGGACCTATCAATGCAAAACTAACCGCGCCAATTGAAAAAATTGCTCCTGGCGTTATTGCACGTCAATCAGTTTCACAGCCTATGCAAACAGGTTTGAAATCAATTGACTCCATGGTGCCTATCGGACGTGGTCAGCGTGAGTTAATTATTGGTGACCGTCAAACAGGTAAGACAGCTGTCGCGATTGATACCATCATCAATCAAAAAGGTCAGGACGTTACTTGTATCTATGTAGCGATTGGTCAAAAAGCTTCATCAATTAAAAACGTTGTACGTGCATTAGATGAGCATGGCGCATTGGGTTACACCATCGTTGTAGCTGCTTCTGCTTCTGAATCAGCAGCGATGCAATATGTATCCGCTTACTCAGGTTGCGCAATGGGCGAATACTTCCGCGATCGCGGTCAAGATGCCTTAATCATTTATGATGATTTGTCTAAACAAGCTGTAGCTTATCGCCAAGTTTCATTGCTTTTGCGTCGCCCACCAGGCCGCGAAGCTTTCCCTGGCGATGTGTTCTATCTCCACTCACGTTTGCTTGAGCGTGCTGCGCGTGTGAATCCTGATTATGTTGAAGCATTCACCAAAGGTGAAGTTAAAGGTAAAACAGGTTCATTGACAGCATTGCCTATCATTGAAACACAAGCAGGTGACGTTTCTGCATTCGTTCCAACCAATGTAATTTCAATTACAGATGGTCAGATCTTCTTGGAAACTTCCTTGTTTAACGCAGGCATACGTCCAGCGATTAACGCAGGTATTTCTGTGTCTCGTGTTGGCGGTGCAGCGCAAACTAAAGTTATTAAAAATCTCTCAGGCGGTATTCGTACCGACTTAGCGCAGTATCGTGAATTAGCAGCGTTTGCTCAGTTCGCATCGGATCTCGATGAAGCAACACGTAAGCAGTTAGATCGTGGTGCACGCGTGACTGAATTGCTGAAACAAGCGCAGTACTCTCCACAACCGATTTCTCTCATGGCAGTGACTTTGTTTGCAGTTAACAAAGGCTACTTAGATGATATCGAAGTGAAAGATGTATTAGGCTTCGAACACGATCTTCACCACTTCATGCAAACCAGCCATGCTGGCCTGTTGAAAAAAATTGAAGATACTAAGCAACTTGAAAAAGATGGCGAAGCAGAATTAGCTGCAGCGATCACTGATTTCAAGAAAACTTTCTGATCTTAATCGCGCGATAAGGAGTAACTTGCATGGCTGCAGGTAAAGAGATACGCGGTAAGATCAAGAGCGTAGAAAACACGAAGAAGATCACCAAGGCGATGGAAATGGTGGCCGCTTCTAAAATGCGCAAAGCGCAGGAAAAGATGCGTGCTGCCAGACCATATAGCGAGAACATCCGCTCTATCGTCACGCATCTTGCTCAAGCTAATCCAGAGTACAAACATCCGTTCATGATTAAACATGACAACAGTAAAAAAGTTGCCATGATCGTAGTTACAACGGACAAAGGTTTGTGCGGTGGTTTGAACACCAACATGCTGCGTCTAGCAACGCAAAAAATGCGTGAGCTAGAAACAGCTGGCAAAAAAATTGAAGCGGTAGCGATTGGCAATAAAGGCTTAGGCTTTTTAAATCGTATAGGCGTGAAAGTCGTTTCACAAGCAACACAACTCGGTGATACACCGCATCTGGAAAATTTAATTGGACCAGTGAAGGTTGTACTCGATGCTTATGATGATGGCTTATTAGATGCGGTTTATCTTTGCTACACGCGCTTCATCAATACGATGAAACAAGAGCCCGTTGTTGAACAGCTTTTACCACTGACAGCAGACAGAATGGAACCAGTGAATTCACATTCTTGGGACTATCTGTATGAGCCAGATGCACAAACCGTTATTGATGAACTGATGGTGCGTTATGCCGAAGCGCTGATCTATCAATCTGTTGCTGAAAATATGGCGTCTGAACAATCAGCACGTATGGTAGCGATGAAAGCAGCGACTGATAATGCAGGTAATGTGATTGGTGAGTTAAAACTCATCTACAACAAGACCCGTCAGGCAGCAATTACTAAAGAACTTTCCGAGATCGTAGCCGGCGCGGCTGCGGTTTAATTGAACCCAATTCACATTTCTCATTGAAGGAACGAAAATGGCTGAAGGCAAAATCGTTCAGTGTATCGGCGCTGTAGTTGACGTGGAATTTCCACGTAATGCTATGCCGAAAATTTACGACGCACTGAAAATGGCAGGCTCTGAGCTGACACTCGAAGTGCAGCAACAGCTGGGTGACGGTATTGTTCGTACGATTGCGTTGGGCACATCAGATGGCCTGCGTCGTGGTATGACAATTCAAAACACCGGCAAACCTATTATGGTGCCAGTTGGTAAAGCAACCCTAGGTCGCATTATGGACGTATTGGGTCAACCGATTGATGAGCGTGGTCCAGTTGATCAAACGCATACAGCTTCGATACATCGTAAAGCGCCAGCTTATGATGAGCTGTCACCATCACAAGAATTACTAGAAACTGGCATCAAGGTGATTGATCTAGTTTGTCCGTTTGCTAAAGGCGGTAAAGTTGGTCTGTTCGGTGGTGCAGGTGTAGGTAAGACCGTGAACATGATGGAACTGATTAACAACATCGCTAAAGCGCACTCGGGTTTATCCGTATTTGCTGGTGTAGGTGAACGTACTCGTGAAGGGAATGACTTCTATCACGAGATGGCTGACTCTGGCGTTGTGAATTTAGAGAAGCTTGGCGATTCAAAAGTAGCCATGGTGTATGGTCAGATGAATGAGCCACCAGGCAATCGTCTGCGTGTTGCGTTAACAGGTCTGACTATCGCTGAATCATTCCGTGATGAAGGTCGTGACGTTCTCTTCTTCGTTGACAATATCTATCGTTACACACTGGCTGGTACTGAAGTCTCAGCTCTGTTAGGCCGTATGCCTTCAGCGGTAGGTTATCAACCTACGCTGGCTGAAGAAATGGGTCGTCTACAAGAGCGTATTACTTCAACCAAAACAGGTTCGATTACTTCAATTCAAGCTGTGTATGTTCCAGCCGATGACTTAACCGATCCATCGCCAGCGACTACCTTTGCTCACTTAGACTCCACCGTTGTGTTGTCACGTGATATCGCTGCATTAGGTATTTATCCAGCGGTTGACCCACTGGATTCCACCTCACGTCAGTTGGATCCTAATGTCGTTGGACCAGAACATTACGATACAGCGCGTGCAGTACAAGGTACGTTGCAACGCTACAAAGAACTGCGTGACATCATCGCAATTCTGGGTATGGATGAGTTGGCACCAGAAGATAAATTAACTGTTGCACGCGCTCGTAAAATGCAACGTTTCTTGTCTCAGCCTTTCCACGTTGCGGAAGTATTTACCGGCTCACCAGGTAAATATGTGTCACTCAAAGACACCATCAAAGGCTTTAAGATGATTGCTTCCGGCGAATTAGATCACTTGCCAGAGCAAGCGTTCTACATGGTAGGCACCATAGACGAAGCAATTGAAAAAGCTAAGAAGATCGCAAACTAATGTGTAGTGTGACCGTGTAACAGCGGTCACATCAACAAGGATTCAAAATGGCAAACACGATTCATGTTGATGTAGTGTCAGCTGAAGAACAGATTTACGGTGGTCCTGCCGAGTTCATTACTGTACCTGGCGAGACAGGTGAGTTGGGTATTTATCCGCGTCATATTCCTTTGATTACGCGTATACGTCCTGGCGCACTTCGTATCAAGGTTCCAGGTCAAACAGAAGAAGAATTCGTCTTTGTTGCTGGTGGTATTTTAGAAGTACAACCACATGCAGTGACAGTGCTAGCAGATACCGCAATACGTGGTCATGATCTAGATGAAGCGAAAGCTGCTGAAGCTAAGAAAATGGCGGAAGAAAAAGTTGAGAAAAGCGAATCCGATATTGATTACGCCCATGCTCGTGCTGAACTCGCTGTTGCTGTTGCCGAACTCGCAGCAATTGCAAAGTATCGTAACAAGCGTTAATTTCTATCGCTTAGTTAAATGAGTAAAACAAAAAAGGCAGCCTAGGCTGCCTTTTTTATTGAATGAATAATTAAGCCCACGTTTTTGATCTATCGATTGCACGATTCCATACTTCTAAGCGTGAGGATCTTTCATCAGCAGCCATACTCGGCTCAAACCTTCGTTCTACTTTCCATTGGGCTGCAATCTCATCTTGCGATTTCCAAAAACCTACCCCTAGACCTGCTAAATATGCAGCACCTAAAGCAGTAGTTTCCGTTACTTGTGGACGAACTACAGGCACGCCCATAATGTCAGCTTGAAATTGCATGAGTAAGTTATTGCTAGCAGCACCACCATCAACACGCAATTCTTTAAGTGGTAGTGTGGCGTCCTTTTGCATAGCACTCACCACATCTGCAGTTTGAAAAGCAATGCCTTCTAAAGCAGCTCGTGCAATATGTCCTGCAGTCGTGCCACGCGTAAGTCCAAGCAAAGTACCGCGAGCATAAGCATCCCAATGAGGCGCACCTAAACCTGAGAACGCAGGAACAAAAGTCACCCCATCTGAATCTTTTACATTATTGGCTAATGCTTCAACATCAGAGGATTGTTTAATAATACCTAAGCCATCACGCAACCACTGTATCGTAGCGCCACCCATGAATACACCACCTTCCAACATATAGTCAGTGTGATGCGGAGATTCATGACCAGTAGTCCAACCAACTGTGGTGAGTAAATTATTATTCGACGTAACGGCAGTCCCTGTATTCATCAAAATAAAACAACCGGTACCGTAGGTACTTTTCACCATACCTGAGTGATAGCATGCTTGCCCATAAGTAGCAGCTTGTTGATCACCTGCTATACCTGCAATTGGAATCGGTGCGCCAAAAAAATCAGCACGCGTATGCGCAGCGACACCGCTACTAGGCACAATTTGTGGAAGTACGGAATGCGGGATGCGTAACAGAGAAAGTAATTCTTCATCCCAATTGAGAGTATGAATATTAAACAGCATAGTGCGAGATGCATTACTCGTGTCGGTAACGTATTCGCCTGAGAGTTTATAAATCAACCAAGCATCAACAGTACCAAAAGCGAGTTCACCACGTTCAGCGCGTTCACGTGCACCAGTTACATTGTCGAGCAACCAGCTTAACTTAGTCCCTGAAAAATACCCATCAATAATTAGTCCTGTTTTTTCTTGAACCAGAGGACCTTTACCATCAGCACGTAAAGCATCACACAAACTTGCGGTACGTCGGTCTTGCCAAACAATCGCATTAGCTACCGGCTCACCTGTTTTTTTATCCCAGAGTACGGTTGTTTCACGTTGATTAGTAATCCCTATAGCTGCAATATCTTTTGCAGACAAATGATGATCACGTAGTACTTGCTGAGCGACAGCAAGTTGAGAAGTCCAAATTTCATTGGCATCATGTTCAACCCAACCTGGATGAGGAAAAATTTGTCTAAACTCTTGTTGAGCAGTGGCGTGAATATGTCCGTGACGATCAAACAAAATAGCGCGTGAACTCGTTGTGCCTTGATCAATAGCTAAAATAAATTGTTCGGACATACGGCCCTCAGATAAAGAATAAAAAAATGCGCGAGCTAAGTCGCGCATTAAATCCAAACAGTCGGAAACCGGATGCGGTTATATAAACCGCATCCTGAGACAGCGCAAACTTATTTTACGCGACCAGCTTTCCATGCGGAGAGTAGCTTGTCATACGCAATGGTTTCGCCTTTAGGCTTTTCATTAGCAAGCTTCTTCCAAGGTGCAGCATTGTCGGACAGATATTTTGCTGGATCACCTTCAGGATTGAGTTTAGGTGTGCAGTTTTTCATACCTGCGCGCTCTAAACGACCCATTACGTCATCCATCTCTTTTGCCAGATTGTCCATTGCTGCTTGTGGTGTTTTTTCTGCGGTAACGGCTGTTGCCACATTTTTCCACCAGAGCTGAGCCAGCTTAGGATAATCAGGAACGTTAGTACCAGTTGGTGTCCAAGCTACACGTGCAGGGCTGCGATAGAACTCAATCAAGCCACCGTACTTAGCAGCATTCTTCGTGAAGTACTCATGACGAATGTCTGAGTCACGAACAAACGTTACGCCTTCAATCGATTTTTTGAGTGAAGTGGTTTTTGAATTGATGAACTGTGCATAGAGCCAAGCAGCTGCTTTACGCTCATCCGGTGTGGATTTGAAGAAGGTCCATGAACCTACGTCCTGATAACCATTTTGCATACCGTCTTTCCAGTATGGGCCATGCGGTCCAGGAGCCATACGCCATTTAGGTGAACCATCTGCATTGTTTACAGCAGGTGCTTTTGCCATCGATGCAGTAAAGGCGGTGTACCAGAAGATTTGCTGAGCGATCTGACCTTGACCAGGAACAGGACCTGCTTCTGAGAACGTCATACCCATTGCTTCTTTTGGTGAATAAAGTTTCATCCAATCGATGTATTTGGTCAGAGCGTAAACAGCAGCTGGAGAGTTAGTCGCACCACCACGCGAAACAGATGCACCCACTGGTGTGCACTTGTCAGCGCCTACACGAATACCCCATTCATCGACTGGCATACCATTAGGAATACCTTTGTCGGCAGTACCTGCCATCGATAACCATGCATCGGTAAAGCGCCATCCTAGTGAAGGATCTTTCTTGCCGTAGTCCATATGACCATAGACTTTTTTACCGTCTAACTCTTTTACATCATTGGTAAAGAAGTTAGCGATATCTTCATAGGCAGACCAGTTTTGTGGAACGCCGAGATCATAGCCATATTTTGCTTTGAACTTGTCTTGTAAATCTTTACGAGCAAACCAGTCAGCACGGAACCAGTAGAGGTTAGCAAACTGTTGGTCAGGTAATTGATAAATTTTCTTATCAGGACCAGTAACAAAACTAATACCAATAAAATCTTTCAGATCTAAACCAGGGTTGGTAAATTCTTTACCAGCGCCAGCCATGTAATCAGAAAGAGGAATCACAGCACCGTAACGGAAGTGGGTACCAATTAAGTCGGAGTCAGAGATCCAACCGTCATAAATACTTTTGCCGGATTGCATAGAAGTCTGCAGTTTTTCAACCACGTCACCTTCTTGAATCAGGTCATGCTTAACTTTAATGCCGGTGATTTCTTCAAACGCTTTCGCCATCACCTTAGATTCATAAACGTGCGTATCAATGGTTTCTGACACGACGCTAATTTCATTGACACCCTTGGCTTTGAGTTTTGCAGCAGCGTCAATAAACCACTTCATTTCATCAAGCTGTTGTTTCTCGCTTAAGGTTGAAGGTTTGAACTCTTGCTTTACCCACTTCTCGGCTGCTTTCATGTCAGCTTGGGAAGCACCCGAAGCCAGCATAGCTGCAATCGCTATTGCGCTAAGTTTAAGTTTCACGACATTGTCTCCTCTGTCTTCCCGGTCTTATAAGCATGACCACCGGCGGGAAGTTATCCGGCGTCACGATGAAGCGAGGGTTAACCCCAGCGCATCAAAACTTTATGTGTTGTCACACTGCTTGGTGGTGTGATCAACCCCAACGCATCACAACGATGAGTAAAGCGAAACCTAAAACTGCACCGATGTATTGCGTTACATCGGTTAATCCAGCCCACGCTAAATTAACATAAGCGGCAGACAATAATCCAATAAACAATCGATCACCACGCGTAGTAGCAATAGGAAGAAAGCCTTTACGTTCAATACTAGGCGATTTGACTTGCCAAATTGTCATTCCAATTAACATAATCAAAACACTTATGAAGAAAATAGCAATAGGTGTCGTCCATGCCATCCATGAAAGAGCTTGTCCCATCTACACCCTCCCCATCGCAAAACCCTTAGCGATGTAATGTCGTACAAACCAGATTACTAATGCACCTGGCACTATCGTAAGCGTACCAGCAGCAGCCAACACCCCCCAATCCATACCGGCAGCTGACACAGTACGCGTCATCGTTGCAGCAATGGGTTTCGCATTCACAGAAGTGAGCGTACGAGCTAGTAACAACTCTACCCAGCTAAACATGAAACAAAAGAAAGCAGTGACACCTATGCCAGATTTAATTAAAGGAAGAAAAATCTTTACAAAGAATTTTGGAAAACTATAACCATCTATGTAAGCAGTTTCATCAATTTCTTTAGGTATACCTGACATAAATCCTTCAAGTATCCACACAGCTAAGGGCACGTTAAATAACAAGTGAGCTAACGCAACGGCTAGGTGTGTATCCATCATCCCAACCGTAGAATACAGTTGAAAGAAAGGTAAAAGAAACACAGCAGGTGGTGTCATGCGATTAGTCAGCAGCCAAAAGAACACATGCTTATCGCCTAAGAAAGAATAGCGAGAAAAAGCATAAGCAGCAGGCAAAGCAAGCGTGACAGACATCACCATATTCAGAGCAACATAAATAATGGAATTGATGTAACCGCTATACCAAGACTCATCAGTAAAGATGGTGATGTAATTATTAAATGTGAGATGGGTAGGCCACATCGTCATGACACCAATGATCTCTTCATTGGTTTTCAATGACATGTTGAGCATCCAGTAAATCGGCAACAGCGATGCAGTAAGAAAGCACACCAACATCAAACGAGAAAAATTCTTACGTATCATGCTTGATCTCCTGTTCCTACTCGCTGCATCCAGTTATATAAAATAAAAGAGAACAGTAAGATGATCAGAAAATAAATCAGTGAAAACGCAGCAGCAGGGCCTAAGTCAAATTGACCTACCGCTTTTTGCGTTAAGTATTGCGAAAGAAAAGTCGTTGCATTACCAGGACCGCCACCAGTTAATACAAAGGGCTCGGTGTAAATCATGAAGCTATCCATGAAGCGCAGTAACACGGCAATCATGAGCACATTACGTAACTTAGGTAATTGAATAAAACGAAACACGGCTAAACGTGAAGCACCATCGATACGCGCAGCTTGATAGTAAGCATCTGGTATGGCTCGCAGGCCGGCATAGCAAAGCAAAACAACTAACGGTGTCCAATGCCATATATCCATCACTAAGACGGTAAGCCAAGCATCAATCGAGTCGCCTGTGTAGTTATAACTAATGCCTGCATTGTTAATTGTATTACCCAACAACCCAATGTCACCGCGGCCGAAAATTTGCCAGATCGTACCAACCACATTCCAAGGAATCAGCAACGGTAGTGCAACTAATACTAATGACAATGAAGCACGCCAACCTTGCGCTGGCATAGTGAGAGCCACACCTATTCCTAAAGGAATTTGAATCACAAGAACAGCAAGTGAAAATATAAGTTGGCGGAATAAAGCGCCATGTAAATCGCTATCACGCATCACAGCACGAAACCATTCCATACCTACAAACACTGCTTGATCAGGCCCTAGAATATCTTGTACGGAGTAATTCACTACCGTCATTAAAGGCATGATGGCAGAAAACGCCACCGATAAAATTACGGGAAGTATGAGCCACCATGCTTTGTTGTTATAAGTTTTCATCTTATCGCACCCGTTTATCATTCATGTAATAGAGCGTGCGCTCTGATGGAAAGCTAAGCCAGATAGGTGCACCAACTTTACCTGGTTCATGTCTCAACTTCGCTGCAACTTTATATTCACCAAGCTGGCAGCTTGCCAACCAATGCGTGCCCATATTGCGCACCAAAGTAAGTTGCGAAGGCAAAGCGTTGGGTGTGGATGTGGCATGGCACTCAACAAATTCAGGGCGTATACCTAACCTAATTGAATCGCTAGAAGACGCGCCACTAACTGCATGCAGCAAATTCTCAGGCGCAGAGAGTGTTTGTTCTATCCCATTAATGTGCACTTGATTTTGCGACACAGTACAAGGCAATAAATTCATACCTGGATTGCCGATGAAATAACCGACAAAAGTATGTTCAGGTTCTTCAAACAAAGCCTGAGCAGAGCCAACTTGTACGACTTCACCTTGCGTCATTACGACAACTTGATCGGCAAAAGTTAAAGCTTCAACTTGATCATGCGTGACATAAATAAGAGAGAGTTTTAATTCATGATGAATCTCTTTGAGCTTACGACGTAATAACCATTTCAGATGAGGATCGATCACTGTCAAAGGTTCGTCGAATAAAACAGCGGCTACATCAGGTCTAACTAAGCCACGACCTAATGATATTTTTTGTTTTGCATCGGCTGTTAAGCCGCTAGCACGATGTTTAAGATCCGATGTGAGTTCGAGTATTTCAGCAATTTGATCAACGCGTTTATTAATATCGGCAGTTTTCCATCCACGATTTTTCAATGGGAAGGCGAGATTTTCTCGCACCGTCATCGTGTCGTAAATAACAGGGAATTGAAAAACCTGCGCGATGTTGCGCGCTTCGGTTGGTAGCTTAGTCACATCTTTGCCATCAAACAGTACTTGTCCTTCGGATGGAATAACTAAACCAGAAATAATATTGAGTAACGTCGTCTTGCCACAACCAGATGGACCAAGTAAGGCATAAGCACCACCATCATCCCAAGTCATAGTCATAGGGTGTAAAGCATAGTCCGAAGCTTGGCTCGGATGCGCTTTATAAGAATGGGCGAGGTTGACTAATTCTATGCGTGCCATGGTCAAGCTCCTGCCTGGCTAGGCGCAAACAATAACGCGCCGTCATGATCGAAGATGAAAACATCTTCTGGATAAAAATACAAAGTGGCTGTTACACCGATTTCGAGTTGATGAACGCCAGATAATTGGGCAACTAAAGAAATACCGCCATGATGAAAATGCACATACGTTTCTGAACCACTAATCTCAGCAAGATCAACACTAGCTTTGAGTGCGAAATCACTTCTCTGTTCAGACGAGAGTCGTAGACTATGTGCACGCAGTCCAAGCACAACGTCATGATGTCCTGCTACACAAGCGCGTTGACTTGATGAAAGCGGTAGATGCATACCTTCAGCAATAGTGGCAACACCGTTTGCATCGAGCTTAGCGGGCATTAAATTAATCGGAGGATCACTAAATGTGCGTGCAGTTTGTAGTGAGTTAGGCGCATTAAATACAGATAAGGTATTGCCGTGTTGTAGCAAGCGACCTTCATGCATCACTAAGGTATGTCCACCTAATTGCAGTGCTTCGAGTGGTTCTGTCGTTGCGTAAACGACGGTCGTTTTTCCACTAGAAAAAAGTTCTGTTAATTCACTGCGCAGTTCTTCGCGCAATTTGTAATCAAGATTAACGAGTGGTTCGTCTAATAACAATAAGCCAGCTTCTTTAATTAATGCGCGTGCTAATGCTGTTCTTTGTTGTTGTCCACCAGAGAGTGCAGCAGGATGACGATCAAGAAAAGCAGAAATATGTAAACGCTCTGCCATGGCGTTTACACGAGTACGAATAAGTTCTTCTGACAATTGCCCTGCAATTCTTAAAGGCGAAGCGATATTTTCAAAAACCGTTAATGAAGGATAGTTAATGAATTGCTGATACACCATAGCTAGATTACGTTCGCGAACTGGAACGCCAGTGACATCAACACCGTCAGCAATGATTTTGCCCTCAGAAGGTTTATCTAGACCCGCCATCAAACGCATAAGCGTAGTCTTACCTGCGAGCGTGGCGCCAAGAATAATATTGATTGCGCCTGGTTCTAGCGCAACCGTAAGAGGATAGAGATGTGTTTCAGCACCCAGCTTCTTGCTGACACCTTGTAGTTCAAGCCGCACTGCGCGTCTCCTAACTTTTTTCTGCAACCACTTTATTATTGACTGCGAGGTTTGCAGAAGTATTTTTTGTTATCGGTTTTCAATCCAACGGTCTATCTTGTGTGCAGTATCAGGCGGGACATGTAGTCCCAGCTTAGAACGTCGCCACAGTATATCGGCACTGTTATATGCCCATTCATTTTTTAACAGATACTCTAGCTCTGCCGCATAGACTTGTGGCGCGAGCTCTTCACCCATATCGGCTAAGTGAAGTCGTTCTGCCAAAAGCTTTCTCGTACGAGTGCCGTAAGCACGTGCATAACGCGCAATTAATTTAGCAGGTAGCCAGTTAAATTCATTTTGAAGTTGCTTAACAAAGCCTTCGTATTCTCTTACTGATTTGTTTTGCGGCTGCTTGCCATATAAATCGCCACCAGGCAGGCAAGCATGTTCAGTCCAGCTACCTCTGTGGTTGCCAAGTTTGGGAGCAATTAAATCCACAGCTTCTTCGGCGAGCTTACGGAAGGTTGTTATCTTTCCACCGAAAACAGAGAGTAGCGGTGCGGTTTCGCCTTCCACATCCAACTTATAGTCACGCGTGATTTCCGATGCGTTTGCTGACTCGTCTTCTAACAGAGGACGCACACCAGAATAAGACCAAACGACATCGGCTGGTGTGAGAGGTTTTTGGAAGTAACGCTGTGTGAGTTCACATAGATAAGCAATTTCACTTGCGTCGATTTCTACTTTGTTGGTGTCGCCGTGATATTCCAAATCGGTTGTGCCTATGAGAGTGAAATCTTCTTCATAGTTGATGGCAAAGACGATGCGACCGTCCGGACTTTGGAAAATATAAGCATAGGGATGATCAAACAATTGTTTGACCACGATGTGACTGCCTTTAATCAAACGCAAAGCTTTAGAGCTAGGCCTATGTGCAGCATCTTGCAAAAATTGCGTAGCCCAAGGTCCGGCAGCATTCACCAGTGAGCGCGCTTGGACTTTAGTGGTGCTGCCATTTTCATGCCGCAGGGTGGCCTGCCATTCATCATTCACTCGCTGAGCGGCGTCACAGCGTGTATGGGTGAGTATGGTGGCCCCATGTTCCGCAGCATCGAGGGCGTTGAGTACGACTAAGCGTGCATCATCTACCCAGCCATCCGAATAAATAAACCCTTTGGTGAATTGGGGTTTGAGCGATTGGCCAGCAGGGTGTGTTCGTAAATCTATACTTCCTGAGCCAGGCAGCAATTCCCGTTTGGCCAGATAGTCATACACCAATAGACCAGCGCGTATCATCCAAGCCGGTCTTTGCCCTTGATCGTGTGGCATCACAAAACGCATAGGCCACATAATGTGGGGAGCAGCGCGCAGCAAGACTTCGCGCTCAATTAATGCTTTGCGAACCAGCCCAAATTCATAGTGTTCGAGATAGCGCAGCCCGCCGTGAATTAATTTTGTTGAAGCTGAAGAGGTATGGGAAGCGAGATCATCTTTTTCACACAGCACGACAGACAAACCCCGACCGGCTGCATCTCTGGCGATACCGGCACCATTAATGCCGCCGCCTATGATGAGCACATCACAAGTTAGAGTTTGCTGCGCTTCTTCCATGGGCAATGAACGCTCTTTTATTGAAGCTAAATGTGGTGTGAGTAAGCACTTCTTTCAAAAGCCTTTATTAATAAGGCTAAGCTCTAGCATCATCGCGTTTAATTTTTAGAAAAACGCCATTTTGCATTGCTAAAGATGTGCTCTCTACTGATAATGCGGATTAACAATATCCTTTAAACGAACAAAAATCAACATTCTATTCATCAAATGCGTTCGCTTCTTTTCATTATTTTCTTTTTGAAATTTGTTTGGAGTCTTCATGACGCTTAATCCGCGCCAGCGACGATTGCTAGAAGCTGTGCGTAGACACGTCACCGTGTCGGTGGAGGATTTGGCGCAGCAACTTGAAGTCACGCCGCAAACAGTGAGGCGAGATGTGAAGTTAATGGAAGAAGCCAAGCTCTTGGCTCGCTACCATGGCGGTGTTGGATTGCCATCCTCAGTTGAAAATATAGACTATAGCCAGCGCCAAGTTTTGAATATTGATGCAAAACGTAGGATCGCAGCTGCGGTTGCCGAGCGGGTTCGTCCAGGAAGCTCCTTATTAATTAATATCGGAACGACGACAGAAGAAGTGGCTCGAGCATTGGTAGATCATCAGGGTTTGCATGTGGTGACAAATAATCTCAATGTGGCAGCCATTCTGGCCGATCAGCCTGGATGTGAAGTCATACTCGCAGGCGGTGTGGTGCGCGGTAGGGATCGTGGCATCGTGGGTGAATCCACCGTCGATTTCATACGTCAGTTCAAGGTGGATGTGGGCATTATTGGCGTCTCTAGCATAGAGCCAGATGGCACCATGAGAGACTTTGATCCACGTGAAGTGAAGGTTGCTCAAGCTATTATTGAACAGTCTCGCGAAGTATGGCTAGTCGCGGACTATGACAAATTCAGTCGGCAGGCAATGGTGAAGTTAGCGCATCTATCGGAGATAGATAAACTATTCTGTGATGCAGCACCTCCGGCAGTATTGTTTAAGATCTTGGAGGATGCTCATGTCGAGGTTGTCATTGCATCTTAAGCGAGTCATTCTCGCAGCATGATTGTTAGGTGATTGTGCAAGTTATTGGGCAGAATTAGCCCGCTTTGGGCGATAATAGATGGATTAATACGTTTTCAGGAATACGGATGTCGACACAATTTGCGCCACTCAAAAACGATACATTCTTGCGCGCCTTAATGCGCCAACCTACCGATTACACACCGCTTTGGCTAATGCGCCAAGCTGGTCGATATCTACCGGAATATCGCGAAACACGTAAACAAGCTGGTTCATTCATGGGACTAGCGACCAATCCTGATTACGCTACTGAAGTGACTCTGCAGCCGCTAGATCGCTACAAGCTAGATGCCGCTATTTTATTTTCCGATATTTTGACTGTGCCAGATGCAATGGGATTGGGTTTGTCTTTTGCTGAAGGTGAGGGCCCTCGTTTTGCTCATCCATTACGCGATGAAAAAGCTGTGCGTGCGCTGCAAGTACCCGATCTCTCTAGTCTGCAATATGTTTTTGATGCTGTTACGCAGATACGCCGTAGCTTAGATGGTCGCGTTCCACTCATAGGTTTTTCTGGCAGCCCTTGGACTTTGGCTTGCTACATGGTGGAGGGTGGCGGCTCGGATGATTTCCGTCTGGTTAAAAGCATGCTGTATGACAGACCAGATTTAATGCACCATATTTTGAAAACCAATGCTGCTGC
>CANGLD010000008.1 GCA_947454475.1 Oxalobacteraceae bacterium | reverse complement strand
GCAACCGAGATAGCCATACAACGTTCGCCTGCAGATCCATAGGCGGCGCCTATCAAGGCATCAACCGCTTGTTCAAGATCTGCATCAGGCATCACGACTAAATGATTTTTAGCACCGCCTAAAGCTTGTACACGTAATGGATAAGCTCCCTTACGCTTCGCGCCTTCGGTATAAATATATTCAGCAATCGGTGTTGAACCAACAAAAGAAATGGCTTTTACATCGGGATGCTGTAACAAAGTATCAACCGCAAGTTTGTCGCCTTGCACCACATTAAAAACTCCATCTGGCAAACCGGCTTGCTGCAATAAATCTGCCATCATTAATGAAGGAGTGGGATCGCGTTCTGATGGCTTTAAAACAAAAGTATTGCCACAAGCGATAGCCATAGGCGCCATCCATAAAGGAACCATGACAGGAAAATTAAATGGCGTGATTCCAGCTGTAACACCTAATGGTTGACGCAACTGCCAGTTATCTATGCCGCCACCTATATTGTCAGTGAATTGTGTCTTTAACAATTGAGGAATACCACAAGCGAACTCTACAATTTCTAAACCGCGCACTACCTCACCCTTAGCATCAGAAAATACTTTACCGTGCTCGCGAGTAATGGCGGCTGCTAGAGCGTCATGGTTTTTTTCAATTAATTCTTTAAATTTAGAAAGAATCCTCGCCCGCTTTAATGGGGCGGTCTCTGCCCAAGCAGGAGCCGCAGCACTTGCAGCTGCAACGGCTGTATTTACTTCGTTTTGATCAGCTAAAACGACTTGAGCACAGATTTCACCGGTTGCAGGATTAAAAACTGGTTGAGATTTAGTATTTGCGGAAGCAGTTAACTTGCCATTTATATAGTGCGTTATTTGGGCAATAGCCGGCTTGGTCATAAAATTCCTTTTTTTGAATACGCACGCAAACACTTAATAAAATGAGAGTAATGCAGAATAATAAAGATCTTAGATGAAAACAAAAAATTTATTTATTAATTTCTGTGGATAAGTGCAAGGATAACTTGGGGAAGAAAAGTGAATAAGCTTGATTAAGGAGATTAAAGAAAATCTTATCCAGAAACTATAAGAACACCATACGCACTTTTTTCAAGCTTTATCATTTTCTTAAGCACTTGATCTAATAACGAAAAACCTAGTTATCCACAAATTTCTTCATCCTTATCTATTATTACTATCTTTAAATATATAAAGAACTAAATAAAGAATAAAAGAATTAATTTCATTCAGCGGTATATAAAAAGATATAAAACTTGTTTATGAATTTCTATGTCAAACTAAACGAATCGAAGCTTGAATCATAAAAAGCTTTAGTTTTTTAAGGAAGCGCCTAAAGAATCTGCACTGACCAATTGATCACGTAACCAACGATGACCAGGACTACGTGCATCTCTTTCATGCCATAACATGTCTATATGAACTTCAGGCATAGAAAATGGCAATTCTTTCGCAATCAACATTTCACTCATACCTGTAGCGGCAATAAGATGACGAGGTAGAACCATTAATAAATTCGATGCTGCTACAACTTTACCTGCAGTGAAAAATTGATTCACAGTTAATAAAATTCTGCGATCACGACCTATGCTAGTCAAAGCATCATCAACTAATCCCCGAGCACGCCCCGAGAAACTGACTAACAAATGATTTGCAGAACAATAGGCATCTAAGCTTAAAGTTTGTTTTGCTAGTGGATGGTCATTTCTCATAACACACACATATTGACCGCTATATAAACGTTCGTGTCTTATGGGTGTTTCGGTACCGCCTTGAAGTTGAGCAACAACACCTGGGAAAAAACCAATTGCAAGATCTATATCACCGCGCAATAACATAGGCCTAGGTTCACGCGTTGTAAGTGGAACCATGCGTATATCAATACCTGGCGCTTCTTCTTCAATTAAACGAACTAAACGGGGTAATAACAAAGCAGCTGTTGCATCTGCCATTGCCATTCTAAAAGTCGCATGAGCCTTAGCTAGCTCAAAGCTTTGTGGGGCAACCGCCTCCTCTAGATCGGCAAGTGCACGTCTGACGGCGGGCCATAGCGACTCAGCTCTAGCGGTTGGTTTAACACCATGTGCTGTACGAATGAGCAATTCATCGTTTAAGGCATCACGCAAACGCTTCACCGCATTAGATACAGCCGGCTGCGTCATGGCTAGTCGACTAGCTGCCCTAGTCAAATTTTGCTCGGTCATTACCGCATCAAAAACTCGCAATAAGTTTAAATCTAGGGTTAAAAAGCTCATTTTCTAATCCTACCCAGGTCGATTTAATAAATGATATATCAAAATAAAATAATTATTATTACAAATCGAAATTATACTTATATCAAGGAGATATTTATACTGCATAGCAACATTACATCACTAAGGTAAGACTATGCTGAAATTCATTCCTAGCTTTCAAAGCTTTTTCATTGCTAATCAATCACAGACCTCATTCTCTGCTTTGTTTGCTCGCACAACTAAACAAGATAGATCCAGCGATAAAGCTAAAAGCCAAAAGCTTAAACATGCTATCTCTTTACAGCGTATGGCTAGAGAAGTGGAAAGCTCACAGCCTAATCTAGCGGCTGAATTACGTAGCTTCGCATCACGCTAATAAATAAACAGCTTTAATCGACGTTAAGCGTTTAGCAAACCGTTGCTAAATGCTTTGTGGCGACGGTGTAAGACTAAAAATACCGAGCTAACTAAAAAGATGCTTAAGCTTGCTAGTCCTAATAGATGATCACTACCTATTAGTACGAACACGATTCCACCAATCGCTACTCCAGCGGATTGTCCCAAAAAGAAACTTGAAGCAAAAGCTGCAACAGCGGTTCCTCTGCGCTCTGGTGCCATTTGTGTTGCGTTAATTTGCAAGGTGTTGTGCATCATATAAAAGCCTAAACCAAAACAAAAACTTGCAGGCATTGACCACCACCAAACAGACGCATACGCAATGGTACAAAGCGATAGCGTCATCAATAATCCGCCATAACGGATTAATCCTGATTCACCAAAATAACCCACCGCTACTCGCGAACGAAGCGCAAATAACAAGCCGCCTAAACCAAAAAGTGTGACGATTGCGCCCGCAGCACTTAGCGACACACCATGATGTGTATGTAAATGGGATGCAATAAAAGACATGCCCCCAAATACAGCAGCTCCTTCCAACATCACGGTAACAAGTACCACACGCGCCCAGGAAATTTTCAATACCAAACTAAATTCCCGAAACAACCTTGGTAGTAAATTTCCTTCTGCTATATGTAAGACTCGAGCTGATGCAGGAAGTTTTTTATTAATGCGCAACAGCACAAAACCAATGACAGCGAACGAAAGGGCAATCAAGACGAAGGGAACACGCCAACTTAAATAATCAGCACAAAAACCACCTAAAAAAGCACCGCTAGATAAGCCAAGTATTTGACCGATTAAAAAACGCGCTAAGACTGGTTGACGTTGATCGTAAGGCACAACATCGCCTATCCACGCCATAGACAAAGGAATGATGGCAGCAGCGGTAGCACCAGCAAGCACACGCGTGCCTAGCAAACTATAAAAATCAGGCGCTAAAGCGCAAAAGAAAGCGGTACAAGCACATGCTAAACATGCACGGCCGATGACAAAATATTTTCCATAGCGGTCACCCAAGGGACCAAAAATAAATTGTGTAAAACCATAAGAAACACCAAACACAGTAATGACTAAAGAAGCCATTGCTAAATTAATCGCAAAAGTATCAGCTAGTTTAATCAACATGGAGTCTGTCACGCGCATAGACATGCCACTGCCAAATGATGCGACAGATAAAGCTAAGATGGCAGAAGGCGGTATTTTTTCTTCTTGTGATAATGATGTAGCTAATGAAGGATTAGTCATAAAGAGAACGATGGCTTTCGAAAAAATGCTTTTTGCCAGTCAAAGGATTTTGAAATGTAAGTGAACGTGCTAATAATTTTAATGGCGCAGAAAAATCATCGCTGTTTGCAGCTTGAGTTTCAGGATATAAAGCATCATTGATTAATGGTAAACCTAAAGACATCATATGCACACGCAATTGATGCATTTTCCCAGTAACCGGTTCAAGCAAATATCTAGAGTGAGGTAATTCCTGTTTATCTAAATGAATAACAGATTCACTATTAGGCCCACCACTTACTTCTTTCATTTTAAAAAAAGCCTCATCTTTAATTAGACGAGAACGATGAATTAGGGGGAAAGTAAGTTTTTCATTAAAGCCAGCATGTGCTTCATAAATTTTCTTAACCAAGCGATCTCTAAATAAACCTAACCAAAGATGTCTTGTATGCGGATTAACAGAAAACATAACTAAACCTGCTGTTTCACGATCGAGTCGATGAAGAGGAACCAAATTTGTAATGCCGGTTTCGTTTTTTAAACGGACTAACAATGTCTCATGTAAAAAACGACCGCCTGGCGTTACCGGTAGAAAATGTGGCTTATCCGCAATGAGTATTTCATCATCTTGATGAATAATTTCTGCACTAAATGGAATCGGCGTTTCTTGTTCTGGCTCACGGTAATAAAAAACACAAGCGCCAACACGATAAGGACTATCGAGTGTTAGGACTTGAGAACTTTCATCACGCACCTCCCCGCGCGCGATACGACTTTCCCAACTAGCTCTGCTTACATGCGGAAAGCGAATTGAAAAAAATTCACCGAGCGATGTCCAAGAACCATTTGGTAGCCAAACATAACTAGGCGATACACCGTTGCGTTGTGGAAGACTAGGAGGGGGTCGTGAGTGCGATTGAGAAGACATGTAACTCAGGTGAGTACAAAGCGAGGGAAACGAGATTGAACGCGCTAGTAGACTCTCATGCACAAAAAATTTTGAAAAATTCTATGTGCATGAGAAAAGTAGAGCTTATGCAGCGAGTTTATTTGCAAGCATAACGCGCGTACGCTCCAGCTCGGGCGGCAAGTTATATTCTAATTTTTTAAATAACTCTGCATGTAGAGATAATTCAGCTTGCCAAGCTTGATGATCAATCGAGGTAATACTTTCATATTGATCAGCGCTAAACGACAAACCATCCCAAGTAAGGTCATCAAACGTGGGTGTTAGTCCGAAGATGTTTTCTTTAGCGGCCGCTTTATGATCAATACGCTCTAACATCCATTTTAAGACGCGCATATTGTCGCCAAAACCAGGCCAAATAAATTTACCATTTGCGTCAGTACGGAACCAGTTAACGCAAAATATCTTAGGCAATACAGCGCCAGATGAATCTAGTTTTTTGCCCAAGCTTAACCAGTGCGCGAAATAATCACTCATGTTGTAACCCATGAATGGCAACATAGCAAAAGGATCGCGTCGCACCACGCCTTGTTGACCTGCAGCGGCTGCGGTTGTTTCCGATCCCATCGTCGCCGCCATGTAAACACCCTCAGTCCAATTACGTGCTTCAGTGACTAAAGGAACAGTTGTAGAACGACGACCGCCGAAAATAAATGCAGAGATAGGAACACCAGCAGGATCATCCCATGCTGAATCAAGCACGGGGTTTTGTGTAGCAGCTACTGTAAATCGTGCATTAGGATGCGCTGCTTTACGACCGCTTGCTTGCGCATCTTGTGGTGTCCAATCTTTACCCTGCCAGTCGATTAAATGCGCTGGCGCTTCTTTGGATAAACCTTCCCACCACACATCACCATCATCTGTTAATGCGACATTAGTAAATATGGTGTCGCGAGTCAGAGATGCCATGCAGTTAGCATTGGTTGTTGAATTCGTTCCAGGAGCCACACCAAAATAACCTGCTTCAGGATTGATGGCATATAAACGACCATCAGCGCCAGGCTTAATCCAAGCTATATCATCACCTATCGTTGTTACCTTCCATCCATGCAAACTAGCAGGTGGAATTAACATCGCAAAATTAGTTTTACCGCACGCAGAAGGAAATGCAGCAGCAACATAATGTTTATCACCTTGAGGAGATTCCACTCCTAGAATCAACATATGTTCAGCTAACCAACCTTGATCGCGTCCCATGGTGGAAGCAATACGAAGCGCAAAACATTTTTTACCTAACAAGGCATTGCCACCATAACCTGAACCATAAGACCAAATTTCGCGTGTTTCTGGAAAATGCACGATGTATTTCGTTTCATTACACGGCCAAGCAACATCTTTTTTACCAGCAGGTAGTGGTGCACCTACACTGTGTACACAAGGCACAAACTCTCCATGTGTTCCAAGTACATCATAGACAGCTTTCCCCATACGAGTCATAACACGCATATTCACTGCTACATAGGGTGAGTCGGATAACTCAACACCAATATGCGCAATCGGAGAACCTAAAGGTCCCATAGAAAATGGCACAACATATAAAGTGCGCCCTTCCATGCAATGAGTGAATAGACCATGTAAGGTTGAGCGCATTTCTACAGGTGCGATCCAATTATTGGTCGGACCTGCATCTTCAGCTTTTTCTGAACAAATAAATGTACGGTCTTCTACGCGTGCAACATCAGAAGGATCGGAATTAGCTAAATAACTGTTGGGACGCTTAGCAGGATTGAGTTTTTTCATCGTGCCTGCAGCGACCATTTCACTGCACAGCCTATCGTATTCTTCTTGCGAACCATCGCACCAGATAACCTGCTTAGGGCGGGTCAACGCAACGATTTCTGTCACCCAGTCTATGAGCTTTTGATTTTTTACGAATGCAGGTGGGTTGACCAAGGCAACTCCCCCCATGTTCGGATGATTCATGCACTACCTCCATGCCAAAATATTGTGGCTGGCCGGGTCGGCAAGATCGTCGTGAGCTTGTGGCGCGCTCTGGTGGCAGAGCGATACGGCGTTCATGTCGTTGCGGCGATGATGACCGCAAAAGTTCACATCTCGGTTGGAGCGGCGAACGAATGGCTTAGCGTTAATTGCGATTATTCATATTGCACGCTGCAAATGAGTAAAGCATTTAGTTAATGTGTAAAAATTCCCTAGTGGCGATTGTACCCCTGCTGAGGATATCGGCGAGTAAGCGATCATCAAAAACAAGGGAAATTAATGTGTGGAAAACTTCTAAAATCGCCCAAAATATGTCTAAATGTAGCTAAAAATCACTAAATTACAATAAAAAACAGAAAAGCAAGATTTCAACCAAATAACTATGAAAATAGCCATTCTTGATGACTACCAAGACAGCGTCCGTAAATTAGACTGCTTTGCATTACTTCAGGGTTTGAATGTCAAAGTTTTTACCCATAGCGCTAAAGGCGAGGGTCAGCTCAGCATACGACTTAGAGAGTTTGATATCTTGGTGCTCATAAGAGAGCGCACGCGCTTAAGACGGAGTTTATTAAGTAAGCTGCCCCAACTAAAGTTAATCTGCCAGACGGGTCGTTTGGGAAGTCATATTGATTTAGTAGCAGCAAAAGAGTTAGGCATACAGGTTATCGAGGGCGTAGGCGATCCCGTTGCACCAGCCGAATTAACTTGGGCATTAATTCTGGCTGCGAGTAGAAAAATTCCCGCCTACTCGAGTTTGTTAAAACAAGGACTGTGGCAAAGCACTTCAGTAAACCCAGCGCAGAATACCTTGGGTCGCGTATTAAAAAATCGCACTTTGGGTATATGGGGTTATGGAAAAATTGGTCAGCTCGTTGCAGGTTATGCGCGCGCATTTGGCATGCAAGTGCAAGTCTGGGGAAGTGAGCAAAGCAGAGAACTTGCAATAAAAGATGGATTTCTAGCAGCGCAATCGCAACAAGAATTTTTTTCTACTAGCGATATCATCACACTACATTGTCGACTTAGTGAATCAACGCATCACATGATAGGAGTAGCAGACTTAAGCGTCATGAAACCAGATGCACTAATAGTTAATACAAGTCGCGCAGAATTAATAGCACCGGGCGCACTCGAGCAAGCGCTCAAATTAGGCAGACCTGGATATGCAGCGTGTGATGTATATGAATCTGAACCACTGACACCAAACAATGAATTATTAAAAATAGAAAATGCTTTATTAACTCCACATATAGGCTTTGTAGAAGAACAAAGCTATGAACAATACTTCAGACCCCTATTTGAAGCGATCGTTGATTTTGTCCATGAAAAAACAAAACACGCATCGCATTGATGCAAACTAGAATAAAAAAATTATATGGATTTAACAGAGCACGACTTTAATTATTTATGCATCTATTAGCAATTAATATCGCACGGGTTGCACCACTCTTTATTAATGAGTCGGGCAATAAGCAAAGTGTCATGACGGGTATACGCAAGCAAGTCATACACGGAAGCATCGTTGTAAATAAATTAGGCTTATTAGGCGATGAGCAAGCGGACCTAACTGTGCATGGAGGTTTAGATAAAGCGCTCTATGCTTATCCCTATGAGCACTATGAATTTTGGCGACAAGAGCGAGAACGCATGTTGAAACAAACTGCTGTTTTAACAACCGGTTTAGTAGGAGAAAATTTAACGACGCAAGGATTACTGGAAAAAGATTTATGGGTGGGTGATCAATTGCGTATAGGTAGTGCATTATTCGAGGTCACAGAACCTAGAGCACCTTGTTTTAAATTTTCAGCGCAGATGGGATATGCAAAGGCAGCAAAACATATGCTGCAAAGTGGCTATACCGGCGTGTATTTAAAAGTGATAGAGACAGGAGAAATAGAAGCTGAACAAGCAATCATACTCATACCTGGACAACGTGAAATGTCGATTGCTGAAATTAACGATCGGCGTCTGAAGGGGCGTCAACACGATCTGTTTTAGGCGCGTTGTTAACAGAGATGCGCGGCACGCTACTCCATAAACGTCCCCATCCAGGAGGCAATGATAGTGGTAAACCTAAATACGGCTTAACGTTAGCGCGCAGTGGAATAATAGGTAGCTGTTGCGGTTGATGTCCTTCGCGCTGATCCCATCCTAATGAGTAGGTATAGTCAGGTAACAACGCATCACAAACATCGGCAAACCAACGCGTGTGATCTTCATCTCTTCCTAATGCATTAGCAAGCCCAGTGGGATCAAATTTCGCTAAGGCAGAAATCAACCCATGGGTATCAGCACCTGGCGTATCACCCCAACCTAAGACAGGATTTAAATTGTAATCAGCGCCTGAGCCATACCAACCTTCACGCCATGCGCGTTGCATCCAATGACGAGGACCAGTAAATAAATGCCAACGCCAATGCATACCAGAAGCTTTGGGCCAGCTATATAAATATAAACGTTGATAGCCAGCTTTATGCAACTCGCGCATCATCGCCATAATGCGCCCATGCGGCATACGGTCGGGAGCAGAGCGACGGAAATAGATAGGCATGCCATCCGCATGTTGCACTTGATCGCAAGATAAATTGAGATCTAAAGTACGACCTTCCCCGCCGAATCTGGCCGAGATCCAACCCGTCATTAAATTGACAGAAGTGATCACGCCATAACCGCGATAGCGATGGAAAATAACCGTGCCGGGGGCGACAGCTTTCATAGTCACAAAATAAATAAAAATGACTTCTAGTGTAGCTGTTAATAGTGAAGTCGCGGAACAGGTTTTACCCTTGTTACGCTAATTTTTTTAATCACCCAAGAACGTAAAAGCATGGCCTCATGCCATGGCTGTAATAAAGCTCACATTGCAGGCATAAAATTATGACAACTTAGCATTGGATCAAGCAAGATCTCCTGCTTACTATGGAGGTCCATCTCGTCTCGGATGGCAGGTAATAAAGCTGAAATCCATTTTTATTACCTTGCAATTTCGGAGTGAAGGCTATGAGGCCTTCACTCTTTTTTTATATGTCGAGATAAGCTTAATACAACAAGACATAAGATGAAACTTAGCCTCTAGATAGCAATTTGATGTAAAAATTTTTGAATAAGATGTAATCAGCCTCTTCTTGGCACGCGGTATGATGCAGGTTCATTCAATTATTCAAGATGGCTATGAACTTACGTGTGATTGCTACCGGTGGGACGTTTGATAAAACATATGATCCCCTTACTGGAGAATTAGTTTTTTCAGAGAGTTGTATACCGGAGTTATTAAGGCATGCGCGATTAGCAAATGAAATTAGTTTTCAAGCGCTATTTGCATTGGATTCTTTAGACATGCAAGATAGTCACAGACAGCAAATCTTAGATGCTTGTCGTGCATCTGCAGAGCGTCAGATTGTTATTATTCATGGCACTGATACGATGGACGCAACGGCCGAGGTATTAGGAAAGGCTTCTCTGTCACACACTATTGTTCTAACTGGCGCGATGGTGCCTCAGCGAGTTATAAATTCTGATGCGCAGTTTAATTTAGGTTTTGCATTTGCAGCCGCAAATGTATTACCCACAGGCGTGTATGTAGCTATGAACGCTCAACTATTTAATTGGAATGAAGTGAAAAAAAATCGCGACTTAGGAAAATTTGAACGCAAATAATGTCATCTATATAGTTGGCGAAACATATTTCTTTAAAAGTCGAAATAAAGGCCCTATCGTTAAAACTAAAACAGCCATACGAGAAACATGAAACGCTGTCACGATAGGTACACCTAATTCTAAATTTTTTGCTGTCAAACTCATTTCCGCAATGCCGCCAGGTGAAGTAGCGAGTATGGCTGTAGCAAAATTCATATTATAAAAATTAGCTAATATCCATGCAAAGCTCGCAGACACTATCAGAGCAAAGATCGTACACAGCGCTACACTCATCATAAAGCGAGGCGCGCCTCGAATAAAACTGGGTGTGAAATGCGTGCCTAGTGAAAATCCTATAAACAATTGACCTGCATGACTCATCCAAATTGGTAAAGCCGAAAGAGAAAGTCTTGATGCAGTAATGCCTATGCTGAGTAGTAATGGACCTATTACCCAAGCATTAGGCCAACGCATTTTTTGTAATACAAAAGCTGCACTCATAGTTAATGCGATTAACAATACTAAGCCTAAGTTATGGACTTCTCGGATAGCAGGTTCATACGCATCTTGACCGTGCACATCAAAAAATTTCAAAGCAAATGGAATCACTGCAACAACCAACATTAATCTCAGACTGTGAGCAGCCGCTACGTAATCAACACGTGCATGATGGCGTTGGGCTTGTGCTGCCATTTCAGAAGCGCCACCAATCGCCATACAGAAAAAGGCTGTACTACGTGTGATCCCAGATAAGCGTGCTAACAACCAAGCGCAGATAAGTCCTAATAACAAAGCAAAAATTACGGCGATTAAAATAATGCTGCCGCGCGTAACTAAAATAGCGATCACGCTAGGGGTGAAATACAAACCCAGTACGGTTCCTATAGCCCACTGACCTGCAGCGCGAATTTGCCAGGGACAACGGAAAGGAGCGTGAAGTAAGCGCGCAGTTGCAGTTGCGAATAAGGGACCTATCATCCAAGGCAAAGGCGCATGCCATGCCTCAAATAATTCTGCTGCAATGAATGCAATGAGCAGCCCTGCAAGCAGTATTAAGATAGATTGATAGGAAGGACGATGCATAAACGCAATTGTAACAAGCACAGATTGCTTAGCTTAACGCGAGGCACACCAATATTAATAATGGAGAGTTGGCCCAACTAGATAAAAAGCGAAAAAAAAGCCCGCTAAATCGCGGGCTTTAAATCCACTCTCAATTAAGAGGCGGAGGAGACAAATGAATAGTAGCAAGTACATAGACATTTATCCTCTTTTGTTTCGTGATACGCATTATAAGCAATCGAAATAACATGTTTCTCACTAGTTTGTAATACTCAATTTGAAATACCAATTTCAGAAATAAGAAACTCCATTAATACCCTCACTCTATAGGGAATTTGTCGGTTACTAGGCAACATGGCATAAATACCCAATTCAGGTAGTGAATAATTCGTCAAAATTTCTTTCACCTTACCAGAGGCCAGATAGGGTTGAGCGATGAAATCAGGCTGACAAGTGATACCTAAACCTTGTGCAGCAGCCTCTGTTAATGCTTCACCATTATTTGCATTAATTTGCGATCGTAGTGGAAAGCTTAATAATTTATCGTTGATTAAAAATTGCCATGCCTGCTGACCACCCGCGATGGTATAGCCCAAACACTGATGATGTGTAAGCTCAGCAGGATGCATCGGTGTGCCACAACGAGCGAGATAATCAGGTGAGGCAATCACACATAAACGGCTGTGGCTAATTTTACGAACCACATCGGTACTTTCTAATTTATGCGTAATACGTATAGACAAATCTATACCATCTTCAATCAAATTTACGCGCCTATCCGAATAATCCATATCTAAATTAACTTCAGGATAGCGCCGCACAAATTCCAATAAGTGCGGCATAACCCGCTTAAGACCAAAACTTAATGGCACACTGATACGAATTAAACCGCGCGGAGCGAGACGCTCTTCTGCAATACCGGTTTCTGCTGCATCGACTAAGTTCAAAATGACGCGACATTTTTCAAGATAACTCGCACCTTCGGAAGTCAGTGTTAGACGCCTAGTGCTACGCGCCATGAGCTTGGTGCCCAAATGATTTTCTAATGCCGCAACTTGGCGCGTGACGACAGAGCGTGCCACACCGAGTTGTTGGGCGACCCCAGAAAAACTATTTAATTCTGCGACCCTCACAAAGATGCGCATAGCTTGAAGTTTGTCCATTGTTGCGTGCTGAGCAATAAAGAATTGCTAATTGTCCCCTATTTCTTATCTAAATGCTGGACTATAGTGCGATCACTCTTCATACCGCGAGCAGCCCCATCATGAGCAATCCCATGCCTACTTTGTTTGTCCCACATGGTGCGCCGACCTTTGCTTTGCGTCCGGGTGCAGCCGGTGCCGCGTTGGCATCATGTGCTAAAAAGCTGCCCGCACCGCGCGCCATCATTATTGTTAGTCCGCACTGGGATACGGCTGTGCCTACAGTAGGCTCTGCTTCGCAGCCGGAAACGGTGCATGATTTTGGTGGTTTTGCGGAAGAGCTTTATCGCATTCAATATCCCGCAACAGGATGTCCTGAAGGTGCAAAAGAAGTGATGCAAGCGATACAGCAAGCTGGCTTACCAGTGGAAATAGCACCTAAACAAGGATTAGATCATGGCGCATGGGTGCCATTAAGACTGATGTTTCCAGAAGCGGATGTACCAGTCATTCCTCTCTCATTACAAAGTCGCGGTGGGCCACAACAAGCTTATCGATTGGGTCAGGCCTTGGCCACATTAACTGAAAAAGGTTTTTTGCTGATTGCTTCTGGCAATTTGACGCATAACCTACAGGATTATTTTGTCGCCAGTAGAAATGACGGACAAACGCCTACTTATGTGCGTGATTTCGCAGATTGGATAGCAGACCGCTTAGAGGATCAGGGCCTTCAAGATATGTTGAACTATCGTGCAATAGCTCCAAGTGCTGCACGCGCACATCCCACAGATGAGCATTTATTACCGTTGTATGTTGCATGGGGTGCAGCAGGCGCACAGGCAAAAGCGGAACGCTTTTATTCAGGTATCGATGATTATGTATTGGCGATGGATGCCTATAAATTCACGCCACAACATGCAGCATGAACGGGAGTCTGGACATGAATGAAAACACGGTGACAACTTATACAGCCACAGCAAAAATACTGCACTGGTTAATGGCATTGCTGTTGTTTGCAATGTTAGGACTCGGTTTTTATATGAGTGATTTACCACTCTCCCCGCAAAAACTACAACTGTATTCATGGCATAAATGGGCGGGGGTATCAGCGTTTATATTGCTAGTCATTCGATTGGCTTGGCGTATTACACATCAACCACCTGCATTACCACCGCATATGCCAAAAATTCATCAATGGGCAGCGCATCTTGGACATGGCGCGTTATATGTTTTGATGCTGGTGATTCCACTTTCAGGTTGGTTGATGAGTTCAGCAAAAGGATTTCAAACGGTTTGGTTTGGTGTACTACCTATTCCTGATTTAATAGAAAAAAATAAAGAGTTAGGCGCAGTCTTAGTTGAAGTTCATGAACTACTCAATATCATTTTGATCGTTGTATTAGTAGCGCATATTGCAGCTGCAGTGAAACATCATTTATTAGACAAAGACGGTACCCTACTTCGCATGCTGCCTAGTAAATCACCATCTTCAACACATGAATAAACACAATAGAAATTTACAGAGTAATTATGATGAAATTATTTCTAAGTAGCCTAGCGCTAATCGTTGGTTTGCAATGCGCAGCATATGCAACTGAATTTAATCAGGTACAAGTTGCAAGCAGTAATATCGCTTTTCAATACAAACAGATGGGTGTGAGTATGGACGGTAAATTTAAAAAATTTACCGCTCAACTTAGTTTTGATCCAGAGCAGTTGAAAAAAACCAAAGCGATATTAGATGTGGATTTAGCCAGTATTGATGCAGGCTCAGCGGAAGCAGATGAAGAGGTCGCAGGCAAGTCTTGGTTTAATACAAAAGCTTTTCCTATAGCGCATTTCGCTGCTACATCAGTAAAGCAGTTACAAGGCAACCATTATGAAATGACAGGCAAGTTAACTATTAAATCAAAGACACAAGATATCGTCGTACCTGTCACGTTTACTCCTCAAGGTAAATCCGGCGTCTTTGATGGCAGTTTTATGCTTCGTCGTGGCGACTTCAACATAGGCGAAGGTGCTTGGTCGAAGTTTGACATCATTGCCAATGACATTACAGTTAAATTTCGTATCACTGCCAGTAATGGCAAATAGTTTCACTAACTTTTATTCACCACAGGAGATTCACAATGAAAAAAATGTCACAATTAGTTAGCGCTTTAATTTTTGCAATCACAGCATCCGCTGCATTTGCTGCACCAGAAACCTATGTATTAGATGGTTCACATACCTTCCCACGTTTTTCTTATAGCCATTTAGGTTACTCAACACAGCTGTCACGCTTTAACACAACCACGGGTAAAGTCGTGTTTGATAAAGCAGCAAAAACAGGTTCAGTTGATGTAGAAATCGATACAAAATCTGTTGATACAGGCTCGACATTGTTTAACGAGCATATACAAGGCGAAGACTTCTTAGATACAGCTAAATATCCTAAAGCGATTTTTAAATCGACTAAGGTTGTATTTGAAGGCGAAAAGCCAGTAAAAATCGAAGGTAACTTAACGATCAAAGGCGTAACCAAACCAGTAACGCTAACTGTAACTTCTTTCCAAGCTATGCCACATCCTATGCAAAAGAAAGATGCAATTGGCGCGAATGCTTACACGACCATTAAGCGTACAGAATTCAATGCAGGTAAATATGCACCACACGTAGGCGATGAAGTAAGAATTGATATCGCTTTAGAAGCTATTAAGCAATAAGCAGTAAAAGCAAAAATAAAAAAATGCCGCCCATGGGCGGCATTTTTATTTGACGCTGTATAAAATCAGCAACCAGAATTATTCATACTGCCATCGGGCATAGTTGCATTGCAAAATTTGGCTTCTTCAAGTTTTGCGCCATCTAACTTAGCACCAGTAAAATTTGCGCCTTTAATATTCGCGCCTGTCAGTATGACGCCGGTTAAATTTGCACCGGTAAAATTCGTATCGCGTAAATAAGCATTAGAAAAATCAGCGCGCGTTAAATTTGCGCCTGATAAATCGGTCTTTTTCAAATTCGCGCTTTGAAAATTTGTTGCAAGCGTACGTTTCTCTAAAGGCTTTTCTGATAAATCAGCTTTGGCCATGTTTGCGCCACCTATGTTGGCGTTTTCAAAATCGGCACCGCGCAAATTTTTACCAGCAAAATTAGCATCAGTAAGATCGCAATATTTACAAGAATTTGTCGTCATGAATAATTCTAATTTTGCTGCATCGGCAGCATAGCTTAGAGAAGAAGTAAAAATGACAGATAAAACAAGATGAATTTTCGCCAGTGTTTTTAAGCGCGATGTTTTATACATGATGCAGCAAGCTCCTCAAGTAGTGATGAGTTATTTAGAATAAAGTTTTAGAAATTATTTGCCTATACAAAATCGACTAAAAATCGCACCGAGTAAATCATCCGAAGTGAATTCGCCGGTAATGCTGTTTAAATTATCTTGCACTAAGCGACATTCTTCTGCAAACAAATCGAGTGACTGATCATTTTGTTCTGCAAGTTTAGCCGCAACATCAAGATGAGATTGTGCAGCTTGCAATGCAATTAAATGTCGCTCACGTGCTAGATAGGCAGATTCACCCGTTTGCTGCCAACCTGCGATGCTGAGTAATTCTTTACGCAATAAGTCCATGCCAGTATGTTCCGCAGCAGAGAGATAAATATGCGTAGCATCGGGTAGTGTTTCACACATGGCGCGATGACCTGATAAATCAATTTTATTCCAGATCCTAATGATAGGAACATGAGCAGGTAGACGTGCCAAGATTTCATCATCACCGCGCGTAGGGCCACGACTCGCATCTAAGATATGCATCACCACATCGGCATGTGCTAAAGCATCCCACGTGCGTGAGATACCAATGCGCTCTACTTCATCGGGCGCTTCATCTTCATCACGTATGCCGGCAGTATCAATAATATTGATTGGAATACCATCAACATGAATCGTTTCTATAATTTTGTCGCGCGTAGTGCCAGCCACAGAAGTAACGATAGCCACATCTGATCCAGCAAGCGCATTTAATAGCGAGCTTTTGCCTACATTCGGCTGACCAGCGAGCACAACCTTAAGGCCTTCACGTAAAACCGAGCCTTGTGCTGCTTGTGAAAAAACTTGCGCTAAGGTGTCGCGAATATTTTGTAGCTGCCCTCGCGCATTGGATTTTTCTAGAAATTCGATTTCTTCTTCAGGAAAATCAAGCGTGGCTTCAACTAATAAACGTAAAGCGACCACTTGTTCAACAAGGGCGCGAATTTGATCAGAAAACGCACCAGATAAAGATTGTTGAGCAAGTTTCGCTGCCGCTTCGCTCGAGGCTTCGATTAAATCAGAGACCGCTTCTGCCTGAGCTAGATCGAGCTTATCGTTTAGGAAGGCACGGTGTGTAAATTCACCAGGTTGGGCTAATCGTAGTTCATGCTCTGCGCCCGCTTCTAAGCAACGGTCTAGCAGCATTTGCATGACGATAGGGCCACCATGGCCTTGTAGTTCTAATACTTCTTCACCGGTATAAGAATGCGGTGCGACGAAATACAAAGCCAGACCACTATCAATCACGCTGCCATCGGCACGCACAAAATCCGTATAAGTCGCATGGCGTGGACTTAATTGCAAAGGTTTAGTCGAGGCATGCGGTAATTTGCAAATAGTCTGAGCGATAGCCATGAGGTTTTTTCCGGAGATGCGGACTATGCCTATACCACCCCGACCTGGGGGGGTAGCAATTGCTACGATGGGTGAGGAATCAAGTTTCATTCCTCAATTTTATCCTGATTAAAAAAAAGTCCGCGCTTAGTAATCAGCGCGGACTCGTATTCGAAAAAATGAAAGAATGAATTAGGATTTTTCTTGTGTCGATTTTTTTGTAATGGCCCACTGCTGACCTATAGATAAAACATTATTCACTACCCAGTACAGCACTAAGCCTGATGGGAAAAAGAAAAACATGAATGAAAATGCGATAGGCATAAACATCATGACCTTAGCTTGAATCGGATCAGGTGGTGTGGGATTGAGCTTAGTCTGAATAAACATAGAGACTGCCATCAATATGGGTAACAGACCCACGGGCATATTAATGCCTGGGATAACACCAAATAAAGTATCGGGTGCTGATAAGTCATGTATCCAACCTAACCAAGGTGCATTTCGCATTTCTACGCTTGCTAACAGTACCCAGTAAAGTGCGATGAAAACAGGAATTTGCACGACGATAGGTAAACAACCACCGAGTGGATTAATTTTTTCTGTTTTATATAAATCCATCATCGCCGCATTCATTTTTTGCGGATCATTTTTATGGCGCTCACGAATAGCTGTCATTTTTGGCGTGACGAGCTTCATCTTCGCCATGCTTCTATAACTTGCTGCCGATAGTGGGAAGAAGGCAAGTTTAATTAAGATGGTAAGAACAATAATCGTCCATCCCCAATTTCCTAAAACGAAATAAATATATTCCATCAGCCAGAAAATAGGTTTAGCAACGATGGTTAACCAACCATAGTCTTTTACTAAATCAAAATCTGTCGCAAATTTTTCTAATAGTGCAGACTCTTGTGGGCCAGCATAAATTTTTCCGCTTTGAGCAACGCTCGCTGCAGGAGCGATGCTACCCATCTTCATAATTGCACCGACTGCGTAAAGATGCGCGTCTATTTTTTTGGTAAAAATTTCGCGTGCTACTTTATCGTCCGGTAAAAATGCAGAGACAAAATAATGCTGCACCATCGCTATCCAGCCATAGTCAACCAGTTTAGGTGGTGGGTTTTTGCCTTTTTCTATATCTTCATAAGACACTTTGTGAAATTTCTCTGTGTCGTTATAAATAGCGGGACCACTAAAGGTGCTGTAGAACATAGAGTCGCCATCTAGCTTGGCATCATCACGTACAAACTGTACATAGATGGATGGCGTAATAGCAGCATCTGTTGTGTTGCTAACTTCATGTTTTAAGTCGATTTGATATTCACCTTTTTTAAAGGTGAAAGTCTTAGTGAGCTTGACACCATTTTCTTGTGCATCAAGTACAACTTGTATGCTGTCGGCATGCTCTAGTGTACGAACACCAGGACGCGCAGTGAATAAAGATTTATGGTTAGGAAAAGCACCGCCTATCAAACCACTTTGCGCTGTATAGATGCGGTTACCTGCGTTATCCATCAGCACAACGTTTTTAGTCGCATCCTTAGCATCTTTATGCTTAAGCAGTTCTATGCGCGTTAATTCACCGCCAGCAGTATTAATTTCAGCTTTAACTAAATCAGTGGTAACAACGATGCGCTCACCTTGAGTAGAAGTTGCGGCAGCACCCACTGGTACATCAGTAGTGGCTGGATTACTGCTTGCTGTAGCTACTGTTGTTTGTGGAAGGCTGGCGTCAGATTTTGCGTTTGCTGTTGTTGTTTGCTGTTGAGGCGGGCTAACAGAAAATAACGACGGCCCTCCATTGGAGCGAGTCCAAGAGTCCCACAACATCAAGATCGCTAGTGAAAACACCACCCACAAAATAGTACGTTTGATATCCATATGATCTTTACTTAAACAAGGATTTAAAAATGATGTGGCGCTTTGCACTTAGCATGCGATAGCGCGTGAAAAGAAAATTTTTCTGGAACAGGATCCCATCCACCAGCATGCCAAGGATGGCATTTGCATAAACGCTGAGAGGCAAGTACAGCACCTTTTAAGCCGCCATGCTTAGCAATGGATTCAGAGGCGTAGTCTGCACAACTAGGAAAGAAACGACAGTTTTGCCCCAGCAGTGGGCTGATGAAATATTTATAAGCGCGCAACAGGAGCAACAACATGTGCTTCATGATTTGAAATTTTTTAGCTGCGAATAAAACAGTTCTGAAACTTCACCATAGATCAACCTCTTTTGCTGACGTGAGCTTGCACTTTGTGGTCTTGTACCTAATGGCTTACTGAGTCTCACTATGCAATCAATTGCTGGTAGCGCAGCCTGCCTAAAAATTTCACGCGTAATGCGCTTAATTGCATTGCGAGTCACGGCTCTGGGTGCAAGACGTTTTGCAACCACAACACCAAGGCGGGCATGTTCAAGACTATTAAGGCGAACATATAAAACGAAATTGGCGCTTTTATATGCTGGTCGCAAACGAAAAACGGATGAAAAATCATCCGTTTTTACGATACGCCTGCGCCTGTCGTAGTCTCTCGGACGTTCGCCGGTCAAGCCAGCAGGCAAGGATATGCAGTCCGCTTATGCAGCAAGGCGCTTACGGCCTTTTGCACGACGAGCATTAAGCACAGCACGGCCACCACGGGTTGCCATACGGGCACGGAAACCATGAGTACGCTTGCGACGGACAACGGAAGGTTGATAAGTACGTTTCATTTTGAGTCTCGCTAATCGGGAGAAGCTAGGAAAAAAGTAAAGGGCCTAGGCCATGTTACGGCTGTTTTGACCGGAGCCTGCGCAGCGCGCAGGGAACCTTGAATTAGACAGCATTTTCTGCATATCTGTCAATAAGTTAGACGACATTAGCGTGGACTTTCGTATTAACGCCATGTCATTTAATTAACTTTGAAAACAGCGCGAGCTCTATGTTGTCAGGAGAAGCAGAGTGGCGTGGACTAAGCTTGCTAATTACTTAGGCAGCATGGTCAAAAAATAGAAAGCACAACAAACTATTTCAAAGAAAAGGCACTATTTTTTACTCGCTATTTAACCAGTCTTTTCTATTTAGATAAGGCTTGTTTACTTAGTCTGTTATGAATCAAGAGCTTAGCGACAGCAGTTCTTGAGCCCTGAAATTGATTGTTATTTAACAAACTAAATCGTAGAGAATTTAAGAATCTGCCTGTGGATAACTTGGCATGAGAAGAGTAAAATACGGGGTTAATTCGAAGCACAACGTCTCTCTGCTGCGCGCGTTGCAATACAAACTAGAGCGGCTGGTTTAATCGCTCATAAATAGAAAAACCATGGAAGATTTTTGGCAGACTTGCTCTACACGCTTAGAACAAGAGCTGACACCTCAACAATTTAGCGCTTGGATCAAGCCGCTAGCGCCTCTCGATTTTGAGGATGGGCGTTTGAGGATTGCTGCGCCTAATCGCTTTAAGCTGGATTGGGTAAAAACACAATTCGCAGATCGCATCACAAGTATTGCTAATGATTTTTGGCAAGGCCCTGTGGATGTACAGTTCGTATTAGATCCGCGCGGTTTGAATAAAAAGCCGGCACCATTATCATCAGCACCTGCATCTACACAAGCAGAGTCAAATGGCGTCGTACCAGAAGTGCGCTCAGAACCTGCTGCGGAAAACAGTGCGCGACGCGATCAGAGTCGAATTAATTCTGCATTAACGTTTGATAGTTTTGTAACAGGTAAGGCAAATCAATTAGCGCGTGCAGCCGCAATACAAGTTGCGAGTAATCCTGGAAGTTCTTACAACCCCTTATTTTTATATGGCGGTGTAGGTTTAGGTAAAACGCATTTGATACACGCTATAGGTAATCAAATATTAGCGGACAATCCTTCAGTAAAAATTCGTTATATCCACGCTGAACAATATGTGCGTGATGTGGTTACAGCTTATCAGCGCAAAGGCTTTGATGATTTCAAACGTTATTATCATTCTCTAGATTTATTATTGATTGATGACATACAGTTTTTTGGCGGCAAGAACCGAACACAAGAAGAATTTTTTTACGCCTTTGAAGCACTGATCGCAGCAAAAAAACAAATCATTATTACCAGCGATACCTATCCTAAAGAAATCACAGGCATGGATGATCGCTTAATCTCTCGCTTTGATTCAGGTTTAACCGTTGCAGTTGAACCTCCAGAGTTAGAAATGCGCGTCGCTATTCTGTTGAAAAAAGCCTTACAAGAAGGCGCTGCATTGTCCGATGACGTAGCATTTTTTGTTGCCAAACATTTGCGCTCGAATGTACGTGAGCTAGAAGGCGCACTGAGAAAAATTCTTGCCTACTCACGGTTTCATGGCAAAGACATCACGATAGATTTAGTAAAAGACGCATTGAAAGATTTATTGTCGGTACAAAATCGACAAATCTCCGTTGAAAACATACAAAAAACCGTTGCAGATTTTTTCAATATAAAAATCGCCGATATGTATTCAAAAAAGCGCCCTGCAAATATTGCAAGGCCGCGCCAGATCGCTATGTATTTGGCTAAGGAGTTGACACAAAAAAGTTTGCCAGAAATCGGCGAGTTATTTGGTGGGAGAGATCACACCACGGTGTTACATGCAGTCCGTAAGATTGCTGCAGATAGAAGTAAGAGTCCTGAGTGTAATCATGAGCTTCATGTATTAGAACAAACCCTAAAAGGTTGACGTAGTCTATACACGTCATGAAACAAAAAATAAACAACCAGATTATTAATTCTGGAGTGTTCTGCGAAAGGAAAACACAATGCAATTGGTAAAAGCAACCAGAGACGCATTATTGCGCCCTCTGCAAATTGTGAGTGGTATTGTCGAGCGTCGGCATACATTGCCGATTCTGGCCAATATCCTCATCCGCAAAGACGGATCTAAGGTCACACTGTTATCGACCGATATAGAAGTGCAAATTAGTACGCACGCAGAAATTGGTTCAGGTAGTGATGTCACGGCAACCACAGTGGCTGCTCGCAAGCTACTCGATATTTTGCGCGCACTGCCTGATACACAAGAGGTGGCGCTTAGTATGACGAATAAGCGATTGACCGTGCAATCTGGGAAATCACGCTTTGCATTACAAACCTTGGCGGCGGAAGAATTTCCTACGGTAGCTGCAGCGGAAACCTACAACACCCATGTCAGCTTACCGCAAAAAACGCTGAAGCATTTATTCAACATGGTGCATTTTTCCATGGCTCAGCAAGATATTCGTTACTACTTAAACGGATTGCTATTGGTTGTTGAAGGCAACAACATCATTGCCGTTGCAACCGATGGACATAGACTGGCTTTTTCTCAGATTGCGACAGAACAGCAATTCGCACGTCAAGAAGTCATTATCCCGCGTAAAACAATTATTGAATTACAGCGCTTGTTAGAAGAAACCGATGATTTAGTAGAAATACATATCGCTGCTAATCAAGTTAAATTTACTTTCTCCAATATAGAACTTATTTCTAAATTAGTTGAAGGCAAGTTCCCTGATTACACACGTGTCATACCTAAGGGTTATAAAAATAATTTCACCTTGAATCGTGATTTATTACTGCGCTCTTTACAGCGTACAGCGATTATGACTTCAGATAAATTCAAAGGCGTGCGCTGCATTATCGCGCCTGAAAGTTTGAAGATCAGCTCTACAAATGCAGATCAAGAAGAAGCGGTAGAAGAACTTGAAATTGAATATGCAGGCGATAGCGTAGATATTGGTTTCAATGTCAGCTATTTACTTGATGTTCTCAACAATCTTAAATGCGACAGTATTAATATCGCTTTAGGCGATGCAAATTCTTCTGCACTCATCACCATTCCCGATGATGCTGATTTCAAATATGTAGTCATGCCAATGCGAATTTAATCGCACGCATTTGAATTTGTATGCGAAGGAGCTTGGCTGGCTCCTTCATTTTATTTATTCCAGAGTAATTTGTATCTGACTTATCGAAGGTAGCCATGTCTGCAAGTCCATCAGAAAACACGAATCAAGCTAATCAATACGGCGCTTCATCTATTCAAATCCTTGAGGGTCTAGAGGCAGTAAGAAAACGCCCAGGTATGTATATCGGCGACACCTCGGATGGTACGGGTTTGCATCATTTAGTTTTTGAAGTCTTAGATAACTCTATTGATGAATCCTTAGCAGGACACTGCACGGAAATTCATGTCACGATTCATTCTGATAATTCTATCTCCATCACTGACAATGGCCGCGGTATTCCTACTGGTATTAAGTGGGATGACAAGCATGAACCTAAGCGTAGTGCAGCTGAAATCGTCATGACGGAATTGCATGCGGGTGGCAAGTTTGACCAAAACTCTTATAAAGTTTCTGGCGGCTTGCATGGTGTAGGCGTCTCTTGTGTAAATGCTTTATCAAAGTTATTGCAGTTAACTGTGCGCAGAGATGGCAAGCAGCATTACATGGAATTTGTGCGTGGCGTTCCTCAAAACAGAGAAATTATTACGCAAGATGGCCATGAGGTCTCACCGATAAAAGTAACAGGCGATACAGACAAGCGCGGCACAGCAGTGCATTTCTGGGCAGACGAAGAAATTTTTTCTCATGTCGAATTTCATTACGACATATTGGCCAAGCGTATACGCGAACTGTCATTCCTCAATAACGGCGTACACATTAAATTAACGGATCAGCGTACTGGTAAAGAAGAAGATTTTGCGTTTGAAGGTGGCACACGTGGTTTTGTTGAATACATCAACAAAAATAAATCGGTACTCCATCCTACGATTTTCCAAGCTACGGGCGAACGTTTGTCAGACCAGAACACCATGATTAGCGTCGATGTGTCTATGCAATGGAATGATGCTTACAACGAACAAGTTTTGTGCTTTACAAATAATATTCCTCAACGAGATGGCGGTACGCATCTCACGGGTCTACGCGCTGCCATGACACGCGTCATTAATAAATATATAGAAGAACATGAATTCGCCAAGAAAGCGAAGGTCGAAATTTCTGGTGATGATATGCGCGAAGGACTGACTTGCGTACTTTCAGTAAAAGTACCCGAGCCTAAATTTAGTTCGCAAACAAAAGATAAATTGGTTTCATCCGAAGTGCGCGGCCCAGTTGAAGAAGTTGTTGCTAAAACTTTGACAGAGTATTTATTGGAAAAACCGCATGATGCAAAAATCATTTGTTCAAAAATTGTAGAAGCAGCGCGTGCACGAGAAGCAGCACGTAAAGCACGTGAACTCACGCGTCGTAAAGGTGTAATGGATGGTTTGGGATTGTCAGCCAAACTAGCAGACTGCCAAGAAAAAGATCCTGCTTTATGTGAACTCTATATCGTCGAGGGTGACTCTGCGGGTGGTTCGGCTAAACAAGGACGTGATCGTAAATTTCAAGCGATACTTCCCTTGCGCGGTAAAGTGTTGAATGTAGAAAAAGCGCGTTTTGAAAAAATGTTGTCCTCAGAGCAGATCACAACATTAATCGCAACTCTAGGAACATCAATCGGCGCAGATGAATTTAACATTGATAAGCTGCGTTATCACCGCATCATCATCATGACGGATGCGGACGTCGACGGTGCACACATACGCACATTGCTGTTGACTTTGCTATATCGCCAAATGCCTTTGTTAGTTGAGCGCGGTCATATTTATATTGCACAGCCACCGCTCTACAAAGTCAAACATGGCCGAGATGAGCGCTATTTAAAAGATGATATAGAAGAAGCCAGTTATATGATGCAGATTGCATTGAATGACGCAGAGCTTGTTCCTGCAGAAAATAGCGATCCTATTTCTGGCGATGCTTTATCTGAGTTGGTTCGTAAATACAATACAGCAAACGCGATTATTCGTCGTTTGTCACGCGCAATCGATCATGCGGCCTTATCTGCCATCATGACTGGCGTTACCTTAGATCTTACGAATGCAGAATTAGCACAACAATCTGCTGCTGAAATGAGCAAGGCCATTAATGATCCAGCAGTTGAAGTAGTGTTCAGTCTTGATGAATTATCTGATAAGCGCATGCTGCGCATACAGCGTAGATTACATGGCAATATGAAAGTCAGTGTGATTGATGCTGATTTCGTACGTGGTGCAGACTATGCGGTCTTAGCGGAAGCAGCAGCTACATTCAAAGGATTGATACGACCAGGCGCCATCGTACGACGTGGTACTGGTGATAAAAAACGCGAATCCGCAATCGTAGACTTCCATCATGCTATGGCATGGCTGCGTGATGAAGCCGAGCGTGGCGTATCGAAGCAGCGTTATAAAGGTTTGGGTGAAATGAATCCTGAGCAATTATGGGAAACCACTATGGATCCTAAAGTACGCCGCTTACTCAAAGTTCAAATTGAAGATGCGATTGCAGCAGATCAAATCTTCACAACATTAATGGGCGATGATGTAGAACCTCGACGTGCATTCATAGAAATTAATGCGCTCGCTGCAGGCAATATCGATGTTTAATGCGTGTTAAAACAAAACGGCCCTGACGGGCCGTTTTGCTAACTAAATAAAACAGAGAGATTTCAAATTAAGCCGCAAGTTTTTCAGCTTCAGCAGTGGGAGCAGAAGCTCTGATTAAATAATCAAATGCACCTAATGCTGCTTTTGAACCTTCACCCAGCGCGATGATAATTTGTTTGTAAGGCACGGTAGTGACATCACCTGCTGCGAATACACCAGGTATGGATGTTTGGCCATGTGTATCCACTTCAATTTCACCACGTGCTGACAAGGCAACGGTATTCTTAAGCCAATCTGTATTAGGCAACAAACCAATTTGTACAAAAATTCCATCGAGTGCTAATAATTTTTCTGTACCAGATTGTCTATCCCGATAACATAAGCCGTTCACTTTATTACCATCACCAGTAACTTCTGTAGTCTGCGCACTAGTGATAATGGTGACATTACTTAGGCTTCTTAATTTGCGCTGCAAAACTTCATCTGCACGCAACTTCATATCGTATTCAAGCAAAGTGACATGACTCACTATGCCTGCCAAATCAATGGCAGCTTCTACACCTGAGTTACCACCACCTACAACAGCTACGGGTTTACCTTTAAATAAAGGGCCATCGCAGTGCGGGCAATAGGCAACGCCACGATTACGGTACTCTTGTTCGCCAGGCACATTCAATTCTCTCCATCGTGCACCGGTAGCAAGGATTACGCTCTTAGCTTGGAGGCTCGCGCCACTCTCTAACTGCACGGTAAATACATCACCAGGAATTAATGCAGAGGCACGCTGCAACTTCATCACATCAACATCATAAGATTTAACATGTTGTTCCAGAGCCTGAACTAATTTTGGTCCTTCAGTCTCTTGTATAGAAATGAAATTTTCTATACTTAATGTATCCAATACTTGACCACCAAAACGATCTGCAACAATACCTGTGCGTATACCTTTACGTGCTGCATAAACTGCAGCAGCAGAAGCAGCTGGACCACCACCAACGATCAACATATCAAATACAGGTTTGTTATTCAGTTTTTCAGCATCGCGTTGAGTGCCGCTTGCATCAAGCTTGGCAAGAATTTCATTTAACTCCATGCGGCCTTGACCAAAAGGCTGACCGTTCAAATAGATAGAAGGCACTGCCATGATTTGGCGTGATTGCACTTCCTCTTGATACAGTGCGCCATCAATCATGACGTGCGAGATACGAGGATTGATAACTGCCATTAAATTCAAAGCCTGCACAACTTCAGGACAATTCTGGCAAGTCAATGAGATATAAGTTTCGAAATGATAGTCACCGTCGAGTTCACGTATGCGCTCTATCAATTCTGGTTCAACCTTAGGTGGATGGCCGCCAACTTGTAACAACGCGAGGACTAAAGAAGTGAACTCATGGCCCATAGGAATACCAGCAAAGCGCACGCCCATTTCTTTACCAACAGGCTTTAAAGCAAATGAAGGAGTACGTTCAGTCTTGCTCAAATCTTCTTTGAAGATGAGTTGATTGGATAACGCGGCAATCTCTTCGAGCAATGCACGCATTTCTTGGGATGATGTTTGCTCATCAAGAGAGGCATGAATTTCTACTGGATGTTTGATGTTAACCAAGTACTGTTGCAACTGATTCTTAATGGCGGCGTCCATAGTAAAGCTCCTAATAGTCTCTGCAAGTTGTCGTACTTAACAACTAGATCAAGGACACAGACAATCAGTGAGATTGCCTGTGCCTTGCTTGTATCAATTAAATTTTTCCAACTAAATCAAGTGAAGGTGCCAAGGTTTCAGCACCTGGTGTCCATTTAGCAGGACATACTTCACCTGGGTGCGCAGCGATATATTGAGCAGCCTGAACTTTGCGCAGCAGCTCAGATGCATCACGACCGATACCGTTGTCATGAATTTCGCACAGTTTGATTTGACCTTCTGGATTGATCAGGAAGGTGCCGCGCAATGCCAAACCTTCTTCTTCAATCATCACTTCAAAATTGCGGGTGATAGCACCGGTAGGATCAGCAATCATGGGGTAGCTGATTTTGCCTATGGTGTCTGAGGTGTCATGCCAAGCTTTGTGGGTGAAGTGCGTGTCAGTAGAAACAGAATAGATTTCTACACCCAGTGCTTTGAACGTGTCATAGTGATCAGCCAAGTCACCTAACTCAGTAGGGCAAACAAAGGTGAAGTCTGCAGGATAAAAGAAAACGACTGACCATTTACCCTTGAGGTTAGCTTCAGTTACAGGGACAAATTTTCCAGCATGAAAAGCTTGCGCTTTGAAAGGTTTGATTGTGGTGTTGATGAGCGACATATGATTTCTCCGTTAAGTTAATAGGACAGCGGAATGAATCATAGCGATCGCCTATTAAAAAAGATATTTGATAGTTATTATTGATTAAATAGGGAAAATCTATCTATCAAGGATAATTAATAGTTTTATGGGGAAGCGCTAGATAAATACTGGGTTTTTCTAATTGAAATCACAGACGCGTGCCCCATTTAAGAGGACAACTAGGCTTTATACGAGATTGTTAAAGGGCTAGTAGAATGCGGTTCAGATTACTTCACAAGCAAGTCTTTGGTTTTTTCGCAGTAGATTCAGGAGGCAATATGAAACAGTTTTTAATGGCGCTGATGATTGGCTTCATAGGTTTAACCTTAGGTATGTCGAGTGTAGAAGCCAAACGCCTAGGTGGTGGCGGGTCCTTTGGTAAATCCTCTCCTTCGTTTAGCCGTCAAGCGCCAGCACAAAATGGTCAAGCCATAGGCGCACCAGCTAGACCTCAACCGGCTGCACCCGCACCATCACGTACACCATGGGGTGGCATTATTGGTGGCGCATTATTAGGACTGGGCATTGGTGCCTTGTTTTCGCATTTTGGTATGGGCGCGGAATTATCAGGTATGTTGGGCACTATGCTGATGATAGGTTTGTTGGTCTTCGGAGCCATACTGCTATTCCGTTTGTTAGGTAAAAAATCAACACCAACTATGCAACCAGCTTATTCGGGTGTTAACGAGCGCAGCATCACGCCAGAAATTGGCTCAAATATTGGACACGGAACTTCATATGGACAATCAGGAGCAGTTGATGCGCCTAGCGTTCCAGCTGGATTTGATACACCAGCATTTTTAAGACAAGCCAAAAGTAACTTTATACGTATGCAAGCTGCTTGGGATAAATCAGATACACATGACATACGAGAATTTACAACGCCAGAAATGTTTGCTGAGTTAAAGATGCAACTAACAGAACGCGGTGCTGAAACAAATCACACGGACGTGGTAAGTTTGGAAGCTGAGTTGCTGGGCATAGATGAAACAGATGTCGAGTATCAAGCGAGCGTAAGATTCTTCGGCATGATCAAAGAATCTGAACATGCACCAGCAGAAGCATTCCGTGAAGTGTGGATATTATCTAAACCCGTAACAGGCAATATGGGCTGGCTACTAGCTGGAATTCAGCAAAACTAATCACAGCAATTTTTGCTCATAATTTATAAAAGTAGTATCAGTAAAAACAAAGGCTGTCCGCACTAGCGGGCAGCCTTTTTTAGTGAACGCAATTAAAATAACGAAATTACTATGCTAACTACGAGTAGCTAAAAAAATAGTGATAACCATGTGATCTGATGCGCAGTAAATAAAAAAATTAAATGAAATAGAAATAGTCACACTCATGATGAACACAAATAAAAATATACAAGAGCTATCCTCATATCTATTAGTCGCCGCTGCGTTAATACAAGTCATGCTAGGTGGGTTATTAGCTGCACTCTATGCAGGATTGCTTGTGTATGCATTAGTACACTTAATGGCGCCACGCTTAGGTCAACATGCAAATGGACAACGCTCAAGATTAATTGCGGTAACACTGTTGGGTATCGCTATCATTGGTTTGCTTATATTAGCGATTTGGTTGGCAACAGAGTTTTTTCTATCCGATGCAGGAAGTGTGGCTAGCTTATTCAAAAAATTAGCTGATTTATTAGATCAAGCGCGCGCGCAAATTCCACATTGGATGGCAAGTTATTTACCTGAAAGCGCAGAGGCATTACAAGAAGCATTAACGCACTGGTTACGAGAGCATGCTTCGGAAGCTAAAAATTTCGGCCAACAAGCTGGCAGATTAATCGTGCATTTAATTGTAGGCATGGTCATAGGTGGATTAGCTGCTACGCATAACACCACTCGTACAGAAGCATATCAACCTCTAGCTAAAGCCTTACATCAGCGCGTCGTTAATTTACATCGTGCATTTCGACAAATCGTTTTTGCACAAGTACGTATTGCAGCAATTAATACTTTATTTACTTCACTATTCTTAGCCGTCGCTTTACCTATGGCGGGGATTCATCTGCCATTTGTAAAAACCCTAATACTCATTACATTCGTAGCAGGTTTATTGCCTGTAATAGGTAATTTAATTTCAAATACGGTGATCG
>CANGLD010000007.1 GCA_947454475.1 Oxalobacteraceae bacterium | reverse complement strand
GGTGCTGCATTTGGTTTGGATTTTGATGTGGCTGCCAAACTCACAGGATCGCGCTTCGCTGTCATGAAAGGTGGCATCGCACGTTTACATCGTGCCCTTGCGCAGTTCATGTTGGATACACACACGGCAGAGCATGCTTATACCGAGTGTTACACACCTTACATCGCCAATAGCGACACCTTACGTGGCACAGGACAATTACCAAAATTCGAAGCAGATTTATTTGCAGTGAAAAAAGGTGGACAAGAAGGAGAGGGCGAATCGCTCTATCTCATTCCTACTGCGGAAGTCACCTTAACAAACTTAGTGCGTGATGAAATCCTAGCTGCTGAAGCATTGCCAATGCGATTGGTTGCGCATTCACCCTGCTTCCGTTCAGAGGCTGGCAGCTATGGTCGCGACACGCGCGGCATGATACGGCAACATCAATTCGATAAAGTAGAAATGGTGCAGATAGCGCATCCAGATCATTCTTATCAAGCGTTAGATGACATGCTGAGTCATGCTGAAAATATATTAAAGAAACTAGGCTTGTCTTATCGCGTTATCACATTGTGTACTGGTGACATGGGTTTTGGTGCTGCAAAAACTTATGACATCGAAGTGTGGCTACCTGCGCAAAACACCTATCGTGAAATTTCTTCTGTATCCAATTGCGAAGGATTTCAAGCGCGACGCATGCAAGCACGATTTAGAAATGCACAAGGTAAACCAGAATTAGTCCATACCTTAAATGGCTCAGGTTTAGCAGTAGGTAGAACATTGGTAGCAGTGCTAGAAAATAATCAACAAGCAGATGGTAGCGTGAATGTGCCTGAAGTTTTGTGGCCGTATATGGGTGGAATCAAAACACTCAAGCCTTAAAAATAAAGCTGGAGATCCCACCCTCTGCTACAATCGCGGTCTTCGAGAAAAGCCAAGCAGCATAAAACCTAATAGGAGAGGTGGCAGAGTGGTCGAATGTACCTGACTCGAAATCAGGCGTGGGCGCAAGTCCACCGTGGGTTCGAATCCCACCCTCTCCGCCAAAAAATCAATGCCCCATCGGGGCATTAATTTTTTGTGGAGAGAGCGAGCATGCTCGCGGGTGGGATTCGAAGCGACGAGCTTGCAAGCGAGACGCCGGGAGAATCCCCCCATAACCATCAGCGCCAAAAAATCAATGCCCCATCGGGGCATTAATTTTTTGTGGAGAGAGCGAGCATGCTCGCGGGTGGGATTCGAAGCGACGAGCTTGCAAGTGGGGTGCAGGGCGTATCCCCCCACAATGATCAGCGCCAAAAAGAAAAAGCCCCGTTAGGGGCTTTATTTTTTTGTGGAGAGAGCGAGCATGCTCGCGGGTGAGATTAGAAGCGACGTATACAAGTCAAGGTATAACACTTAATACTTTGCTGCCCTTATCATAAGTTTGTAAATACTCTGCTATTTTTTCAAAGGTGGCCGTTACTGGTGGTTTGCCTTGCTGATCTGAGGTGGAGACTTCTGCAGAAAACAGTGAACCTAACATAATCTTAAAAGGATTCACATTGACGGTTTGTGCTTTGAAATAAACTCTAGTATTAGCTTTGATGATTTTGATATCGCTAGTTTGATAAATGGCTGCATTCACTACATCAAGTACAAACTCAGTACAATTTTGTAGACCTAGTGTGTAAGGGTTGGCAATCAGAGAATAATGCGGCTGATGCAAAGAAGCATAAGTTGGTGAGCTTATGACTGTTAATAAACGTTGTTGCAATTCAGGTGAAGGGATGAGAATGCCTGCTTCGAGTTGTGCAACGCCAGAAAAAAAATCAACTGGAAAATCTTGGACTAATTCACTAAGATCTGGACGATCATTTTTTTGATAGAGATTATAAATAGCATAGCCAGGCACACTACTTCCATCGGCAAGCTGAATGCTTGAATAAACAGCAAATGCTACATGAGTGAAATGCATACCTTCTGGCATTTCAGATAAGGGGCGACCCATTCGCGCAATGATCGCTACACGTACTCCTTCTTGAGCGAGTTGTTGTTCAATTTTTTTTGAGAAACCAATTATTTGTTCGGCAGGAAATTGAGGTTTTGAATTAGTGCTGCTACTACTAAAGCTAGCAGCATGGCTAGATACATGGCTAAGTATAAATAGTAGTAAAAATAAGATTTGAATTAAGCGTGTTTTCATGGCATGCACTCATTAGATATTTGTAAAAATATTAGCGTGGCGTCGTTGTATTAATTGGCTTTAACGCTTCGGAGGGAGAGGTGACAGTAATGGTTTTGTCTGTGAGTGGTAATGGTCCACTCGCTGGCAATCCTGCTGCGGCTGCAGAAGCGTTTCCTAATGTGGTGCCACTTGCACCAACTCCATTACCAATAGCGCCAACCGATAACATGGGAACGGCTAATACACCTAAAGTTGCTTGTCCTGACGCGGCTACGCCCATAGTTACGGCAGCGCTAGCATGTCCACTTGCATCACTCGCAGTGCCTATACTTTCTCCAGCTGTGGCTGCGGGGTGATAAGAAGTACTTAAAACGTAAGCGAATGTGATGATAGGAAATGAAAATTTCACGAAAGTCTCCCAGAGAGTGTTTGTAAGTGGGAGCTTTGTTACACATCAGTAATATGAGTTCCAGCTGTTTAATCAGCATTTTGGAATGAGACGTTGACTAGATAATTAGCTTGATTTTGAATGGAAAACTATAAAGATGATTTTTTAGTTCTGCTAATTTTTATTTAGTATTTCAGAAGCTAAAAGACTTACAAGAATGAGTGAGATGAGATGTTTGTTGCAAATCAATCGGTAGTTAGTTAGATAGATAGTTAAAATCCGACTCTATCTAATTACATAAAAACTGAATCTTAGAATTAATTTAATATCCATTCGCCTTGATTTTTAATGGCTAGATACATCGCGTCAGGGGCTAGATCAATGTTGCCCGGCCAAGTAACTGCGCCATTTTCTATGAAAGCTTGTCGAAATATTTCTGGATCTTTGAGTGACTCAAATACACCTGTAAGATGACTAGGCTTGAATTGTACTTTTCCAGATGTACCATCAGAAAAAGTTACATGGATGCTCAATGGCGCAATAGCCTTAACTTCAATAACATTCCATTTCATAAAAATCTCACTTTAGAGGTGGAATAGCCTTAGGTTGTTGTTTTTCTTTGCATAGCTGCCAATCTTCAATCAGTTCAACTTGATGTAATTCTGCCCAGTCTAATACAAGTTCAAGTGCTCGTCTGGGAAGATTGCCAGAAGAAATTGATAAGTTCTCAATGTCAATTGTAGCCTCATATTCAGCATAGATTGCATGAAAGTGAGGTGGAGCGTGGTCATTGAAAAATATGCGTATCAATATCCCGTAAAACGAACTTATCGTAGGCATATTTCCCTTCCAAAAAATCAATTTCTGCATTTTGTACAGGAAGTCTTACTTAGTGAATATGCATCTTTAGTTTGATGTTTTAAACACTACAAAAATGTAGGTCGGGATAATAAATTTAAAATAAAATTCGCTCAAAAAATGATCGGCCGACAAAAATTACTTTGAGTCTGCTCTTGATAATTTTTTTGATTGGAAATTCCAATGTGACAAGCACGCATGTAAATAATCGACTTGAAAACGATTTAAAGATTTCAGCTTTTAAAAAAGCAAGCGTGACGTGAAGAATTAAGGGATGGAGATTACTGAAATTGTCTGGGAAATAACTTGCTATCAAAGCCCTGCTTTTTCAAACAGCAAGGATGGTTTGGTGTTTAGGGCATCAGCTAACTTAATGACATTCACAACTGTGATGTTGTGTTCGCCTCTTTCTATGCCGCCTACATAAGAGCGATCCATATTCGCATCGACTGCTAGAGCTTCTTGTGAAAGTCTCATTTCCATGAGGGGCTTGAGTTTTTTTAAACAAATCATCTAATCAGAAATATTCAAGCAATCTGTTCGAACGGTAAATTTTCTTTTACCAGAATCACCGTACATGGCGCACGCATAGCGACGCTAATAGGTACTGTTGCGATAAAATTTTGTAGTGCTAACCCATGTGTGGCAGCACCCATGATGATGAGGTTGACCTTATTGCCCTCTGCATAGCGCAGTAAGGCTTGCGCTACATTGCCTGATTCAATCACATGAAAAGAAACTTGATGGTTTTGTAAATTCAAACCTTCTGCCCATTTTTTAAAACTAGCAAGGTGTTGGCGTTGTATCCAAGTTTCGCTTTGATTATTTTCTGAGCTAGCGGTGATGCCAGAGCTAATGACAGTGACGATCGCTAACTTCGCGCCTGGTCGTGTGCCGAGTGAACGCATGGTTGCTTGACGAAGTGCATAGAGGGTTGCATCACTCACATCATTATTAGGTAGGGCAACCATGACGATCGGTACTTCAGAAATTTGTTCAGAGGGTAAAGGGCTAGCTTGATACTGCATACCTGCGGCTCTTAACCAGCGTTTGAAATGCCACCAAAATCCTTTACTCACTGTTTTACGTCCACGTTCTGTCAGTGTGATTTGATCAGGATTACGCAAATCAAACATGAGATGTGAAGCAGATGGATAGCGTTGATCAGCTTGCGGCTCTAAGCAGCGCAAAATCACTTCCTGTAACCATTCAGGGCAATCACTGCGTAAAGCACGTGGAGGTCGTGGGCTCATCCATAAGCGTTGTCGTAATCCACCTGCTGTGGACGGTGAGCCAAAAGGTAATTCGCCCGTAGTCATTTCATATAGCATGACACCAATAGCAAATACATCGCTACGTGGATCGCCGCGTACACCAACAATTTGCTCGGGCGCTATCCAAGCGGGTGAACCTACTGCTTTACGCAATTCTTCAGCTAATAAATCAGGATAATTTGCATGAAAAGACAAACCAAAATCTAACAAGATCATGCAATCATCTTTGCCTATCATGACATTGGCTGGTTTTAAATCTAGATGACACGCATTTTGTTGATGCAGACTGTGTAGAGCCTTTGCTAATTTCGCGCCTAGATGAGCAATTGTTTGAAGTGGAAGTGCTTGTTGAGGATGGCGATGCGATCGATTAAATGACTCTAGTGTTTGACCTTGTATGTGTTCCATTACTAAATAAGGCACACGACTTAAATCACCTGCTGCTACAAAGCGGGGTACGTGTGGCCCATGTAACACTTGTAGTAATTGATGTTCGATTTCAAAGCTAACAATATTTTCTCCACCATCGCCGCTACGCATTAATGGAACTTTCATCACCATGTCGAATAGTGCAGGGCGACCATCTGCATACGTCACAGAATAAATACTCGCCATCGCACCGCCATGAATTCTCGGGCCTATCTTAAAACCATCTAATTCACTTCCTTCCGCTAATCGTGTCATCGACCAGATTCCAATCTTTTGATTAACTCGTCAGGCAATCCACAATCACGCATGGCTTGAGATACAGATAAGTGGTCGTAACTGACACGATGAAAAGTTAGATGTGAAGTGTGCGTATCAAGTAAGGCGTAGTTAGCACGAGTATCGCCATCACGAGGTTGCCCTACTGAGCCTACAGTAGCAAGCCAGTGTCTATGTGTGCCAACTGGAATAGCAATCCCATTTTTAGGCTCAAACGGCATAAGCCTATGGCCTGATCCACGATAGTAAAGAGATTGTTGATGTACATGGCCACCAAAGACATAACGAATTGTTGGATGAGTAGAAGTAGCAGCATCTAAACTACGCGAAGCTAAACGTTCATCTTGTATGTAATGCCATTTTTCTGGTGCATCAGCAGTAGCGTGTACTAAAAATATTTTATCGATGATGGCAGTGAGTGGTAGCTGAGCTAACCATGATTGTTGATCTTCATTGAGCTGCTTAAAAGTCCAACTTGAAATTAGGTCGCCCCATGTTGTAGCTGGTGTAGATGAGGGAGAAGGACAGTGATCATGATTGCCACGCAAAACAATCGCGCCCTCTTTTTCTAATTGACGGCAACGCTCCACGGTTTCAGCTGGATAGGGACCGTAATCCACAATATCACCTAACAAAGCGAATTGACTCGCACCTTGTGCATTTGCATGTGCAAGGCAAGCCTCCAGTGCAGGCAAATTAGCATGTATATCCGACAGGAGCGCGAGTTTCACGTTGGCTTACCTAATTAATTACTTCATATAGTCAGAAGAAGAAACTATAGAATGTTTATATAACTATATTGTAGCGCTGATTATTCAGCGTTTAACTTACAATCTCGAGTTAACTCACCTTAAAATAATTTGCGAACCATCAATCATGTTTAAACAAGAAAAACGCTGCATTATTCTGAGTACTTTAAGTTACCAAATTATTGCATCTCTATTGTTTTGCATGATAGGTAGTCCTGCACTCACGCAAGCAGCGAGTTTGTTTGGTGATCACTCTTGCAAAGATTGGGGCGGTTTGGACCACGCTACTAAAAAAGCATGGACTAACGCTTTTCTAGCGCCCCTGAGTTTGACTTATCAAAGCATACAAAAAACTCGTAAAGATAATTACAACGATGATCCTTCATCTTATGCAAGAGCGATAGAAAGCATAGATAACTTTTGCCGAACTCAACCAGAGCTAGAGGCCAGTGCAGGGGCGATGAATTATTTAAAAATACTTTCAGAAGAGTGAGGTATTTTCAAATCGATAATAAATGCAGTAATAAATAGTCTGTTGCCATATAAGTAATGTCCGCACTATTTCTAAATCAATGCGCTTAGCCATACCATTTTGACTAGAATCAAGTTTTTCCTGAAAAATATTTACTCTAGGAATCTTTATTAGTCTGACTGAAGCATAATTGTTGCTCCACAACATTACTGTTTTAGGCTGTATGAGAAATCCAAAAAAACCGGCTCAGACTGACTCTGCCCCGAGTAACACACCTCCATCCCCTCCGGTTTTCAATCCTAAAGCCATCGATGAGATGGTGCATCAGCAAATTTCAAAAGCAGCGATGGGGTTTTCTCCTATTTCTCTGGCTTTAGCCTATGCGGATTGGGCTATGCATTTAGCTGTTTCGCCTGGACGTCAAATGGAGTTAGCGCAGAAAGCAGTCGAGCTTATGCAAAGCGAGCTGAAACAAGTTGCGCAGTCAGATAAAAATGCGCAAGCAGTGCCAGAAAAAGATCCACGCTTTAGTGCACCGGCTTGGTCGCAATGGCCTTTCAATGTCATGAAGAGTGGTTTCAAATTAAGTGACGCATGGTTGCAAGATGTAACCAAAGTGGATGGCATGTCTGAACACAGACAAGAGATGGTGAGTTTTTTTTCTAGGCAGTTGTTAGATGCATGGTCGCCTTCAAATTGGCCTGTCACGAATCCGGAAGTGCTAACGCAAGGTGTGGAGACTTCAGGTAAAAGTTTGATGCAAGGCTATCAGTTGTTTATGAAAGACATGCAGCAAGCGAGAATTTCTTCAACTGCAGCGAATCCTGAAAATTTATCTCCCTTAGCTTTAACAGTGGGTCGCGATGTCGCGATCACTCCAGGTAAGGTTGTTTTTAGAAATAATTTGATTGAATTAATTCAGTATCAGCCTACGACAAAAAAAGTCGCAACTGAACCACTACTCATCATTCCTTCCACTATCATGAAGTACTACATCTTAGATTTATCTCAGCATAACTCTATGGTGAAGTATTTAGTTTCACAGGGTTTTACAGTATTCATGATTTCATGGCGTAATCCAGATGCAGATGATCGTCATCTCGGCATGGATGATTACTTACAAACGGGCGTCATGGATGCAATGCGTCAGGTAAGAAAGATTACCGATACACCAAAAATTCATACGATGGGTTATTGCTTAGGCGGCACTTTCTTAGCAATTGTTGCTGCCTTGTTGGGTTCGGAAGAATTCCTCAAACAAGAAATTAAAACAGATCATAAGAAAACACTGCCTTTGCCAGAATTAGCCAGTGTCACTTTGCTCGCAGCACAAACCGATTTTTCTGAAGCGGGTGAGTTAGATATTTTTATTGATGATGATCAGCTAAAAACACTACGTGAAAAAATTGCTCGCACAGGCTATTTAAGTGGCCGCCAAATGGCAGCGACATTTCAGTTCTTGCATGCACGTGATTTGATTTGGTCACGCAATACACGTCGTTATTTATTGGGTGAAGAAGAAAGCAATAATGACTTAATGAGTTGGAATGCTGACACCACACGTTTACCTGAGCGTATGCATTCTGAATATCTTGATACCTTGTTTCTGAATGATGATTTAGTAGAAGGGCATTATCAAGTTGCAGGCAATCCAGTGGCATTAATGAATTTAAAAATGCCATTAATGGTGGTTGGTACAGTGCGCGATCATGTCTCCCCTTGGAAATCGGTGTATAAAATTCATTTATACACAGACACCGATACCACTTTCATATTAGCCTCGGGTGGCCATAACGCTGGTATTGTCTCTGAGCCAGGCCATGCAAAGCGCAATTATCAACTGCATAGAGTGCCTCAAGGGCATGATTGGATAGATGCAGACGAATGGTCTGAAACAGCAGCGCATCATGAGGGTTCATGGTGGGAAGCATGGAGTGCATGGCTAAATGAACAAAGTAGTCAGCCCATACCAGCACGTGAGATTGATGTGAAATCTGTACTCTGTGATGCACCTGGTGAGTATGTGATGGTACGTTACGCAGATTAATATTTGATAAATACTAAATGCATTTTTAATGAAAGAAAATTGATGGGTGATCTATTTAGTTTGCATGGTAAAAAAGGACTGATATTAGGTCTCGCTAATGAACATAGCATTGCATGGGGTTGTGCACAGTTGGTGAGACAAATGGGTGCTGATGTGGTGGCAACCTGTTTAAATGATAAAGCAAGAAAATATGTAGAGCCCTTAACGCAACCCTGTGGCATAGAGTTGGTGACATGTAATGTAGAAGATGCAGGTGCGATCGAAGCTTTAGTGAAAACAGCTGTCGCGCAATTAGGCAAATTTGATTTTGTGATTCATTCGATTGCCTGGGCCCCTTTAGAAGATTTACATGGACGCACCATAGATAGTTCTAGCGCAGGATTTGCTAGAGCGATGGAAGTGTCGTGTCATTCATTTGCTACTTTAGCGAAAGCCTGTACACCACATATGAATTCAGGTGGTAGCTTACTCACCATGACTTACTTAGGTGCAGATGAAGCAGTGCCACACTATGGCTTGATGGGGCCAGTAAAAGCAGCATTGGAATCACTGGTGAAATACATGGCTATGGAGCTGGGGCCTAGCAACATACGTGTACATGCAGTGTCCCCTGGTCCTATTCCTACGCGTGCTGCATCAGGTATTGATGCCTTTGATGAACTCATGCAAAGCGCAATTCATAAATCACCATTAGGTCGATTAGTTAGTTTGCAGGAAGTAGCACAGTTGTGTGCATTTCTTTGTACCGATGCAGCTTCAGGTATGACAGGGCAAACAATTTATGTGGATGCAGGTTGCCACGCCGTTGATTGAAATAATTTTGAAAAGAAGAATGTCGTATGAATAAATCACCAGAAGTCGAATGGACTGAAAACATCACCTATGATGAATTACAAATAGGGCAATCCGCTAAACTGACACGCACATTAACCTTAGATGATATACGTGCTTTTGCAGCAGTTTCTGGTGATACCAATCCCGCACATTTAGATCCTGAATACGCCAATGACACTATTTTTCATGGCGTGATTGCCCATGGTATGTGGGGTGGTGCATTGATATCTGCAGTGCTAGGTACACAATTTCCAGGGCCAGGCACGATTTACTTGCAACAGGATTTACATTTCACACGTCCTGTACATATAGGTGACACACTTACCGTCATCGTGACTGTGAGTAGTAAGGATGATGAAAAAAAGCGCGTAGGATTAGATTGCCAAGTCATCAATCAAAAAGGTGAGCATGTATTACATGGTGATGCAAAAGTCATAGCGCCCACACAAAAAGTACGTCGCCCTAAAATTAATGCACCACACATTCAACTGTTTGATCCTGAGGCGCGACTGCAAGCATTATTAGATAAAGCTGCTCATCTTGAAGCAGTGCGTTGTGCAGTGGTTCATCCTTGTGATGCAGAGTCAATTGCAGGTGCGTTAGATGCCGCTCGTGCTGGTTTAATAATTCCTGTTTTAGTCGGCCCGATTGAAAAAATTCGCGCTATTGCAGCGCAAGCAAATTACGACATTAGTGGAATTGAATTAGTAGGTGTGCCGCATAGTCATGCAGCAGCAGATAAAGCATGTGAAATGGCAGCACAAGGACAAGTAGAAATTCTCATGAAAGGGAGTTTGCATACGGATGAATTACTGCATGCTGTATTGTCACAACCTAATTTACGTACAGGTCGGCGCATGTCGCATGTATTCCGATTCGATGTGCCTTTATATCCTAAACCTTTATTGGTCACGGATGCAGCACTGAATATTTTTCCTACACTGCTAGAAAAAGCAGACATCATTCAAAACGCTATCGATTTTGCGCACATCATGGGAACGGAATTACCTAAGGTTGCGATACTCTCTGCATTGGAAACAGTGAATCCAGCAATTCCTTCTACGATAGATGCAGCAGGTTTATGCAAAATGGCACAGCGTGGACAAATTCGTGGTGGCATATTGGATGGCCCACTCGCATTTGATAATGCGATTTCTGCTCATGCAGCGCAGATTAAACATATCACTTCACCTGTAGCAGGTGATGCTGATATTTTGGTGGCACCAGACCTAGAATCCGGCAATATGCTTGCAAAACAATTAGAGTATCTCGCTGGCGCGAGTGGATCAGGCATAGTCATGGGCGCTCGTGTTCCTATCGCACTTACAAGCCGAGCCGATAGTGCTACAGTGAGAGTAGCTTCAGCATTGCTAGCCTTATTATGTGCCCATCATTTACGCACTGATCCAATACGACAATCTCAGCTAGGTCTAAGCAGTTAGGCATTTAAGGAAATCGCATGGCTATTCTCGCTGTCAACGCGGGTTCCTCTTCGCTAAAATTCTCACTCCATAATCTGCAAGATGGCGTGGTGTTGCCTAGTCTATTAACCGGCAATATTGAAGGTTTAGAACCTGAAGGTTCACCGGTGATGCGCTGGACCACAACGACAGGTTCACACACTCAACAATTAAATAAAACTAACAACGATGCATTTCAGGTGGCTTTGGAAAGCTTGCGTGATTTATTAAAAAGCTTGCCTGATTTTCCTGCCTTACGTGCAGTAGCACATCGTGTCGTGCATGGTGGTGCTGATTTCTCTGATAGTGTGTGTGTCACAGATCAGATATTGAAACAGCTAGAAAAATTAAACAGTCTCGCGCCACTCCATCAGCCACACAATATTGCAGGTATACGTGCATTCATACAGGCCTTCCCAACAGTGCCTCAAGTCGCTTGCTTTGATACAGCCTTCCATACTACTGCACCATTACTCAATCAAACCTTTGCTTTACCTGCAAAGCTGAGGCAAGAAGGAGTTCGTCGATATGGATTTCACGGACTGTCCTATCAATACATTATGAGTGTATTAGAAGAACATAGTAAGCATGCGCATTATCGTGTGTTAATGGCACATCTAGGGAATGGTGCAAGCTTGTGCGCTGCTCGTGCAGGAAAAAGTCTAGCATCAACCATGGGCTTCTCTGCATTAGATGGTTTAATGATGGGAACACGTGCAGGCACTCTAGATCCTGGCGTTGTGCTGTATTTATTAGAGCAAGGGTGGAATCACGATCAACTACAAACCTTACTCTATAAACAAAGTGGTTTACTCGGTGTCTCTGGAATATCAGCGGATATGCGCAAATTACGTGCCGACACAAATCAAACAGCACAAGAAGCGATTGCACTCTTCACCCATAGAGTAGTGAGAGAAAGTGGTGCTATGGTGGCCTGCATGGAAGGTTTAGATGTATTGGCTTTCAGTGGCGGTATAGGAGAGCATGATGCTGTACTGAGACGACAAGTTTGTGAGAAATTACACTGGTTAGGTGTGGCACTCGATGAAGAAAAAAATCAACGCGCAACTGGCAATGAAATTATGCCTGTGCATGCCCCACAGAGCAAAGTTGAAATTTGGGTTATACCGACTGATGAAGGTAGAGTAGCGGCGCGAGAAGCGGCTGCTTTGCTGAATAAAAAATAAGTTATCTAAAAAAATTAGTATCGTTATCAATAAATAAAAGGCGGAATGCTGTGTAAAGTTTTTAGATTGACGTGCTACAAAATAAAAAATATTTTTAAAATTACAAAAGCTGGGCGAATTATGAATAACAATAAACAAAACTTATCGCAGCAACCTTCCTTTATCGCGTCGATTTATAAATGGTTGTTTGACCATGAATTTGAAGGTGGTTACAGCAACCATATAGAAAAATCTATCGCGACACTGATTGTACTCAGTGTCTTAGCGATCGTATTAGAAAATACACCTGAAATTTATCATCCACATGCATGGGCATTTCATTGGTTTGATGTCATCACGGTAGCAATTTTCAGTATTGAATATATATTGAGGTTAATAACAGCGCCTTCCCATCCCGACTTTGCACATAAGCGATTTCCTAGGCTGAGTTATTTCTTTAGCTTTTATGCACTGATTGATTTCATTGCGATCGCTCCATTTTATTTTGCACAGATCGCGCCGGTGGATGTGGAAATGCTGCGTGTATTACGAATCATGCGTTTAGCTAGAATGTTCAAGCTATCGCGTCAGTTAGTGCCAGCATGGCATGAGTTTCATCAATTAAATAAAAATCGCTCATTCCGCGCAAAAATTTATGCATTGCTAGAACCTACGGGGCATTCTGGCCATCTACATATCATTGTTGATAATTTCATCGTCTTTTGGATTGCGCTCTCCATACTTTGCGTGGTGCTAGAAACAGTCGATCATATACATGCCTTGTTTTATATTGAGTTCTATTGGATAGATATTATTGCGTTCAGTATTTTCACAGTTGAATATATAGCGCGACTCTATTCAGCCCCAGAAAATCCAGCATTTCAAGCACTGAGCTTGCCTCGCTTGAAACATATGCGTAGTGGTCAAGCAATAGTGGATTTACTGACTATTTTGCCGTTCTTATTAGAGAGTTTTTTCAAACAGCATTTCGACTTACGATTCTTACGAGTGTTCAGACTTTTACGTATGCTCAAGCTGACGCGTTATACCTCAGCGACAGATACACTCTTAAAAGTTGTGAAGCGTGAATGGCAAGTGATTTCAGCTGCTGTATTTGTCATGTTTTTGTTGGTGATTCTGACCGCAAGCATGGGTTTTATTTTTGAGCATGCGGCGCAACCCGATAAATTTGAAAATATCCCGCAATCTATTTATTGGGCAGTAATTACACTAGCTTCGGTAGGGTATGGAGATATTTCGCCCATCACACCTATGGGACGTGCATTAACCGTTGTGCTTTCTCTGGTAGGTATTGGCATTTTTGCGATTCCCGCCGGTTTATTAGCTTCAGCTTTTACCGATCAACTGCGTATAGATAGAGAATCATTTAAACGTACATTGGCGGTTGCTTATAGTGATGAAAAAATTGAGCCTAAGGAGCAAGAGCACATTATTGCGGAAGCAGAGCGCCTGCATTTGTCTGATACGGAATTTGAATTACTCCTGCTTGAAGCGAAGGAAGACTATGAGAAAAGTAAGGCAGTACAAGAATTAAGTTTTGGTCATTTGTTATTAGATCCAACTACTCATCCTGAATTCGCTGCAGAACAATTCAGAATATTAGTGGCGCAATTACGTTTGCTGAGTAAGGCCGTAGGACATGCACCGATAGCGGAGACCTTGGCTGAAAAAGAATCGTCTGATGAGTTAACAATAAAAATTGCAAATTTAGTGGCAGAGTACGGAAAAAAATAACAACTTTAGTTTTATAAAAAATTATGTGGAAAATATATGAGCAACTTTGATCACATCAGTTTAGTCAATGAGATAACCAGCAACTTAACGCCGTTTAGAAAATCGCAAGCGGATGCTATGAAAGGATTTGCACAGTTAGCGCAAGCCTCTATGGCTGAGGGCGTGATGAGTGCAAAAAATAAAGAATTCATTGCTTTAGCGATAGGGATCACACAGCACTGCTCAGGTTGTATAGGCTTTCATGTTAAAGCTTTACAAAAATTAGGTGCAACACGTGAGGAGTGCGAAGAGATGTTATCTGTTTGTGTCTATATGGGAGGTGGGCCAGCCCTGATGTATGCAGCAGAAACCTTGAAGGCTTGGGATGATATGGCTGCAGAGCATGCTAAAAAAACTAGCCAATAAAAATCAAACAATAAAAAACGATAAGCGCTAATTTGCTTAGGGCTATAAATCGGAGAATCTGTTTATGTTTAATAAAGTACTGGTTGCGTTTGATGGAAAAAATCAAGGTGTTATAAAATTTCTTAATCGTTTGCCGCAATGCGAAGCGATTTATGTTATTTCAGTATGTGAACTGAGCTTTGCTGAAAAAATACAAAAGTTAATCAGAAAAGTTTTTTATGCCGATGATAGTTGGACGCCATCTGACACGGGTAGTTTGTCAAAAAAGCTAGAGGCAGCTGGTGCAGATTTGGCAGTGACGCATAAAAAAGTTTATAAAATGCTGCATGCTGGTGATCCCTATCAAGAGGTAAAAAAAGTCATCGATGAGATACATCCTGATTTAGTTGTGGTCGGTAAATCAAAAAACTATGCTGAAATTTCTTGTTTATCCAAAAAAAATATAGAAATTAAATTATCTGCAACCAGTCGTTCAAATCTAGTGATTGTTAAATAATGCGCACTCTTAGTAAGCAAGTTACATCATGCTAGGCAATCATGATGGTTATCAGCTCTTCCCTCACCAATATAAAGCATGTGTGATAGGAGCGGGTGGTGCAATCGGTGCGGCGTTTTATCAAGCTTTTCAAGCTGATCCATTGTGTGTTGTTGTGAAAGCGATTTCACAGTCGTTGGGGGATGATTTTGATTTGGAAGATGCAAAGTCTATACAGCGCCAAGCATCACGCGTAAAAACAGAAGGGCCTTACAACATCATTATTGATGCTACTGGTGTGTTGATGATGAATGACGTAGGACCCGAAAAATCTCTTGCTGCCCTTAATGCAGCGCATCTATTAAAAGCCATGCACCTGAATGCAGTGGCACCTGCTATCGTCATGCAGCAATTTGCACCTCTATTAGCTTCAGGTGCTTCCATCTACGCCAAACTTTCTGCGCGTGTAGGTAGTATTACTGATAACAAGAAAGGTGGCTGGTATGGTTATAGAGCATCTAAGGCAGCACTGAATATGCTGTTACAGACTACTGCGATAGAACTACAAAGAAAAAACCCTGAATGTAAAGTCATCGCCTTACAACCTGGAACGGTAAGATCAAAATTATCTCAACCCTTTGCTGTATCGGTAACGAATTTATTAGAGCCATCGACATCTGTTGCAGGTATGTTAACTGCAATGAAAAATGCAGCAGTAAAAACCGGAGCGCATTTTATAGATTACCAAGGTAATGCAATTGAATGGTAAGGGTAAGTATTTGCAGGCATTTGGACTTGAAAGGCTAGTTAATCGATTACGATTATTGGCTACTAGTCGTGGTGTTCAATATTATAATAAGTCTTAATTTTTCTCACTTAGCTAGTTTATTTCGAGTTATTGCGATGCCTAATACGCTTTTTGATAAATACGGCGGCGTTCCTTTCATTACGGATCTTGTAAGAGATTTTTATAAACAAGTGATGAAGCGTCCTAATTTACGGCGATATTTTGAAGGTGTGCCTGTTGATAAGCTCATTACGCATCAGATTAATTATGTATCGACTGCGATGGGTCGACCTGTAGCTGGTTATCATGGAAGAAATATTCGTGAGGTTCATCATGGATTGGGTGTGACGAATGCATCTTTTGCCCTGATGATGGATTTATTCGATGACGCGCTTGTAAGAGCTGGTGTCACTGAGGAAGACATTCCAAAAATTAACTCTATACTTAGATCGCGGCATGATGATGTAGTAGGTGGTTAGTTATCAGGTTTAGACCAGATTTATCTGGTTATAGAATTTATGTTAAATTCAATGGCGGCATTTGCTGCTTTTTTTATTTGTATTCTTGGTAATGGCAAAGACTTTATTTGATAAATATGGTGGTGTTCCTATGGCGACGCGTATTGCTAGGGATTTTCATGAGCGCTTAATGCGCAGACCCCATTTGCGTCGCTATTTTCTTGAAATACCTATCGATAGAATTATCCAGCATCATATTGAATATATTTCTTACGCATTAGGCAAGCCTACTCAGCACTACAGTATTGAAGATATACGAGCACAACATAAACATTGTGGTGTTACAGGTGCTTCCTTTGATTTGACTCGTGAATTATTTTTAGCCTGTCTAGAAGAAGAAAACATTACGGAAATCGATATTGCGCATATTATGGAAACACTTAGAGATGTTCGTAGTACGATAGTCACCAAGGGTGTGGAACGTTAATTTATGGATTGCGCTGTCAAACAAGCTGGTGATTCCTGTCCAGCTTTAAAAATTGGGGTCGTGCTACTAGCGGCAGGCGAGGGCTCGCGTTTAGGTTGCATACCTAAATCACTTATTCAGTATCAAGGTAAGACTTTAATCAAACGGCATCTACAGACCTTGCAAGAAGTGGGTATCGATGATGTGGTCGTTGTGACTGGTTATTATTATCAAGCGATAGAAGCAGCATTAGTTGGACAAACAATAAAAATAGTACGTAATCCAGCGCCCGAAGAAGGTCAGCAAATATCAGTGCGCTTAGGTTTAACCGCATTGAGTAAGGATTGTGATCTTATTCTTGTTGTTTTGGCTGATCAACCTTTATTGAGTCGCACAGATTTACTCGAATTAATCTCTGCCTATAAGCATAGACCACCTAATAAGCTCGTTGTTTTCCCTGAGGTACATGAACAACGTGGTAATCCTGTGTGTTTTTCAGCGGAGTTGATTTATACGATGTTGGCATCACCGCAAAAAATAAGTTTCCGAAATTATATTGATCAAAATCCTGAGTCTGTACATAAGCATCTCACAACAAATGAACATTTTATTATTGATCTCGATACGCAAGATGACATCATTCAATTTGAAAAACGCACGGGCTTACAATTAGTTTTACCTTCGCCTTAATTTTTTCTTAAACTGTATTTATTCTTATAGGCTCTGCTATGAAATCTCATTTATTCCTTGCTGGTTTAATTTCTATTCTTTCTATTAATGTCTTTGCACAGGCTATTGATTTTGTTTCTCCTAAAGATGGCGACACGGTGCCAACAACCTTTATAGTAAAAATGGCTGTGACAGGAATGAAAGTTGCACCTGCGGGCGAAATTATTGAGGGTACTGGACATCATCACTTATTAATTAATGCGAGTGATATTGCTGAAGGACAGGTCATACCGAATGACACGCAGCACAAACATTTTGGCAAAGGGCAGACTGAGACGGAAGTTGTTCTGCAGCCTGGCAAATATAAACTCACACTACAGTTTGCCGATGGTGTACATCGCTCCTATGGAGAAAAATTGCGCAAATCTATAGAGATCACTGTGAAGTAATACATTTCTTTATTTAGGCGGCGATGCCCAGTATGACATTCGATGGATCAAACCAGAGACTCACTTCATCGCCTGCTTGAATATCATTGGTTTGTTTCGTCGCGTTGGGGATGGTTGCAACGATATCTAGTCCTTCATTCAGAGCAAGTACGATTTCTGAATAGCTTTTTCCTTTAATGACTTTTTTTGCTGTTCCAGAAAAATAATTAATAGATCTATCTTTACAGTCCTCTGTCGCCACATGCACCATCGATGCTTTGATAAGTGCAAACACTTTGGCGCCAATTTCTAGTTGTAGTTCTCTTGAGCTTTCATGTGTAATCGAGGCAGTGAGATTGAGATGCTCATGTAAACGAATGTCGATTTGATCGTGTACAGGGCCTTGATTAATCGATGCAATCACACCGGCGAACTGATTTCTCGCACTAGTTTTCATAGGAATTTCAGTCAGCGCTGCATAATCCGCCGATAAACCATTTGCGAGCTTATCTAAGCGAGCAATGAAACGCTGATGCTCGGTTTGAATTAAGCTGAAGTTTTTTAATAATTGTTTGCCTCTTTCGGTGAGCTTAGTACGTCCACCGCCTTTGCCGCCTGCTTGTCTTTCTAGGAGCGTGCCTCCTGAAAGTTCACTCATTTGCTGAATCGAATCCCATGCACCTTTGTAGCTATATCCTGCGAGCTTTGCAGCTTTGGTGAGATTTTCAATTTGATCGATTTGACGTAATAAGGCGATGCGCTTTGAATTGGCGAGTAATTCATCACCTACTCTTACCGTTAATTCCGCATCCAGATTGAATTTTGCAGGTCGCATAGTTTTCAGCTGAGGTTTGACAGGGTAGAGGTGCTTAGGTACAATTTCCGTTAAGCAAAATATATCTTACTATATTTTGAAAGAAATTCGCTTTAATTTTTCAGCAAGAATTAGCTAGTTAAGCAGAACAAATCAGCCTAGCCAATTTTTTTGATTATCAAAATATAGTGAAATATATTTCCAAAGCCGGGATATTAATTAACTATTAAATAACAGTGATAGGGGAATCGACATGAAGAGCAGAGTGAAACTAAAAAATTCAGCCACGTTGATACTCTGTGCAAGCTTAGCTTTAAGTGCCATGAATGCGCATGCCAGTGAGGATGTAAAAGTGTTGTTAGAAATCCTGCTAGAAAAAGGCGTGATTACTCAAGAAGAGTTTGATAAAAAACTCAAGAAAGTAGCCGAAGCACAGGAGATAAAAGAATTTAATCAGGCGCAGGATATACGCAAGGCGACCCAAGCTATAGAGCAGCGTGCAGAAACAGAAAAGAAATTTAAAACTCAATTCTATGGGCAGGTATCAGCAGGTTTTTATCAAGCTTCAAAAATGACATCGTTAAATACAGATGTGAGTGGTATGAGTGATCAACCAAAGGGGAACAATCGCGTAGGTTTTAAAGCATCGCGCGAATTAGATGGTGATAACTCAGCCATGGTGACGTTGGAATCCAATTTCTCGGCACGTACTGGTGCAATAGGTGCTGATTCAGGAGGGTATGGTGTAGCACGTTCTACATTTAGTTCAGTGTTTGATAGAGAAGCGAACGTGCGTTGGATCTCAAAACCTTATGGCACCTTGATACTAGGCAGAGGGCCGAATCTACAAAATGATTTAAGTAGTGCATTTGACTCAAGACAAAACTGGAATTTTGGTGGACTAAAACCTATAGGAAGATATGTAGGATCGCATAGCGCATCTGGGATAAATAGAGCAGATAGACTGATTCGATACATATCACCAGTTTGGAATGGCTTCAATTTAGACATGGGCTATTCCAATAGCGGTATTCCAAATAATGAAGAAAAAGGAAATAGCTATTATTTTGGTGCCCGTTATAAAAATGGTGATTTCGAAATGGGATATAACCATGCCGATGTGAGATTGAGTAGCGCAACAAGTCCTAATACGCAATTAGCAGTAAATAATCGCTTGGATTTTTTAGGGGCAAAATACACGATGAATCAATTAACATTCAATGCTGGATACATCATTACTAGAAACCCATCTGCTGTTTCAACTGCAAATAGTCCTATAGGTGGTACCTTTAATACGAATAATACTGGTGGAAAGGTAGATGCAAATACCATTTTTGGTGGAGCCGTATATCGATTTACGCCAGAGTTTAGTTGGAATGGTGGCTACTACAATGTTCAGGATAAAACAGCACAATCAGCATCGAATAAAAATAATGATGTTCGTATGTTTGCTACAGGATTAACGTGGACACCCTATAAAGACGTTGATTTGTTCGTCGATTATGTGAAAGCAATTCGAGAGGATGGAGCAACGGGAGCATTCACAATTTATGATAAGTGGGTGCCTGATACGGGAGTAGGGAGTTCATGTTCTAGTTCAACTGCAAATATAGCTTGTTCAGAAAGTAAAAAATCACAATCCGGTATCAGTATCGGTGCTCAATATAAGTTCTAATCATTCGGATAGAAAAATGAGATTTAACTTACCTACAAAATTAATCCTATCGCTGCTATGTACAGTGCATGCAGCGTCTGTCTTTGCTGCTGAAGTCAAAGTCGCAGTCGCTGCAAATTTTGCTAAGCCTTTAGAAGACATTACTGTTCAGTTTGAAAAAGACACTGGACATAAAGTGTTAGCCACACCGGGTGCAACAGGAAAATTTTATGCACAGATCGTAAATGGTGCTCCATTTGAGGTGTTGATTTCAGCGGATGATGAAACACCACGTAAGCTAGCGAAAGAAGCAAAGGCAATTGCAGAAACGCAGTTTACTTATGCTGTCGGTACCTTAGCCTTATGGTCGCCCGATGCCAATCTTGTCGATCAAGGTGGCGGTGTTTTAAAAACAGATAAATTTAAATTTCTTGCGATTGCTAACGCTAAAGTGGCACCGTATGGTCAAGCTGCAGTACAAACGATGTTAAAGCTAGGTATGTTAACCAAGCTAGAGCCGCGTGTGGTGCAAGGTGAGAACATTGCGCAGACCTATCAATTCGTCACTAGTGGTAATGCACAATTAGGTTTTGTCGCTTTATCCCAGATCATAGAAAACGGTAAAGTGAAATCAGGCTCAGCATGGAGTGTGCCGCAAGAATTTCATGATCAAATTAAGCAAGATGTTATTTTGCTCAACACTGGCAAGGATGCAGTTGCTGCAAAAGCTTTGCTTGATTATTTAAAGTCTGACAAAGCCAAGAAAATCATAGCTAGCTATGGCTACAAGTAAAATGTAACTCTAGCTCACTAATACGCCATCAATCGTAATCATCAGGTCTAATCCATTGCGACTTAGATTACATCAGATCATCAAACTAAAGTCATAACCAACTTATGCCCGATCCCCTAGCGCTACAAGCAATATGGCTCACACTACGTCTCGCGACAGTGGTGACGGTGATTTTGCTTTTAATAGGTACGCCCATCGCATGGTGGTTGGCGCAAACACAAAACAAATTGAAAGCACCCGTGAGTGCTTTGGTTGCCTTGCCTATCGTGTTGCCACCTTCTGTATTAGGGTTTTATCTATTATTAGCGATGGGGCCGAACGGAGTAGTGGGTAAGTTGACCGAGGCACTGGGTTTAGGTTTGCTGCCTTTTACTTTTTGGGGATTGGTTGTCGCTTCAGTATTTTATTCATTGCCCTTCATGGTGCAGCCTTTGCAAAATGCATTTGAAGCAATGGGTCGCCGTCCCTTAGAAGTTGCTGCCACATTAGGTGCATCACCCCTTGATGCTTTCTTTACTGTCGCGGTTCCATTAGCTACCCCCGGTTTTATTACTGCGTGCGTGATGAGCTTTGCGCATACGGTAGGGGAGTTTGGTGTGGTGCTGATGATAGGTGGGAATATCCCCGGTCAGACTCGGGTAGCTTCAGTGCAGATTTATGATTATGTAGAAGCGATGGATTATGCACAGGCACATCATTTATCCTTACTGATGCTGGTGTTCTCATTTATTGTTTTAATGGCTTTGCAAATGTGGCGAGTGCAACCGCTTAAGGAGCAGAGTCATGGATAATTTTTGCGCTAAGTTACATGTGGCATGGCCAGATTTTAGATTGGATGTCGATCTCAATTTACCTGTACAAGGTGTGACTGCTTTATTCGGTCCATCGGGCTGTGGCAAGACAACGATATTACGATGCATAGCGGGATTAGAAAAAAATGTGCAAGGTCATGTCAGCTTGCATGACATGATTTGGCAAGATGAAAATAGGTGGGTGCCACCGCATCAGCGTGAAATTGGTTATGTATTTCAAGAGGCGAGTTTATTTCCACATTTAACCGTAATAGAAAATCTAGATTACGGGTTAAAGCGAAGTAAAAATCAACAAGGTATAGATATCGATGGCTTGATTGATTTATTAGGCATAGCAGCTATCTTAAAGCGTAAACCACATGCGCTCTCTGGCGGTGAACGTCAACGTGTAGGTATTGCACGTGCACTTGCTGTCAAGCCGCGATTATTATTAATGGATGAACCATTAGCAGCATTAGATAGTCAGCGTAAACAAGAGATCCTGCCCTATCTGGATAAATTGCATAGGGAATTGGCGATTCCAGTTTTATATGTCACGCATTCGCCAGATGAAGTAGCAAGGCTAGCGCATCACATTGTGGTGTTAGATCAAGGACATGTTGTTGCTAGCGGAGGTTTAGTTGAAACGCTATCGCGTATAGATTTACCTATACAACTAGGTGATGACTTGGGCGCAGTGATTGAAGCCAGTGTGAGTGAAATTGATCCGCAATGGCATTTAAGTCGTTGTGATTTTTCTGGTGGGGGAATTTGGACGCGCAGTCAGGGCTTATCACTGCATCAAAAAATCCGCATTCGTGTATTAGCGCGAGACGTCAGTATCGCGATAGAAAAACCCGTTGCTAGCAGCATACAAAATAGTTTGCAAGGCAGCATAGCTAACATTACAGAAGATGTACAAGCAGGCTATGCCTTAGTACGCATTTTAGTCGGCACAGATTATCTGATTGCTAGAGTCACGCAGCGAGCGTTACATGAACTAGGAATACAACTAGGGCAGGCAATTTGGGTACAAGTGAAATCAGTCGCAATTGCTCAGTAGATCTTCTACGTTCTATCTTCTGTTATCCCTTCTTTGTTGCGGTGGGTTGTTATTACTAGTTGGGGCTACCACCACAACCGGTGGCTGTATTGGTGGCTGAGGTTTCACAACTGGGGCACGAGCACCATACTGATGTGAACTCACAGTCTGTTGATTGGCTTGATCTGTATTCGCAGCAGGATTGGTACTGATCGTTTCAGCATAACCAAGGTTTGCGAGCTGACATAAGACGGCAATCAATATTATCTTTACCAATGACATAGCGTTCACCTTTCATGATGAGTGATAAGTATGAGCATAGCTTAAGTTTTTAATGTGAGCTGATTTTATTCAAATTGCAGATCAGTGATTCATCTTGGGTGGAGAATGCCCAGGGGTAGGTGGGCGCTATGGTAAAGTCTGTCTAAGACTGTTTTTAAAAATAAAACGAATCCTGTCCGCACTCACCAAACATGCTTTTTCCTACCGTTGAGTTTGCGCTCTTCTTCCTTTTCTCGCTGCTAGTCTCTTGGTCTACTGTACGCCATCATGCGTTCCATAAGACTGTGTTACTGGTGTTGAGTTATGTTTTTTATGGTTTCTGGAATTGGCATTTCTTACCTCTGCTCTTTATTATTTCTCTATACGGATGGATCGCATCAATAGGCATAGCCTTAGGTCGGCATAGGCGAGTTTGGTTGGCGTTGGGTATAACGGCTTGTTTGCTGACATTAGCTTGGTATAAATATCTATTTTTCTTTACGCAGAATCTAGTGAATCTAGCTGCGCTTATGGATATCAAATTAGGCGTAGAGATAGCATCACCCATGCTACCTCTGGGCATATCATTCATGACCTTTCATGCAATTTCTTTAATGATGGATGTATGGCGCGGTAAGTTACGTGAAGTGCCTAGCTTGCCGGATGTATTGCTTTACGTAGCTTTTTTTCCGCAATTAATCGCAGGTCCTATATTGCGTGCATCAAACTTCATGCCGCAACTCTATACAGCACCAAATCCTCAACGCATAGAAACAGCTCGTGCTCTCATGTTGATCGCAGCGGGTTTGTTTAAGAAAGTTGTAATTGCAAATAGCTTGGCAACTTTGTTAGTAGATGATGTCTTTACCCATCCTACAGAGAGTAGTGCGAGTCAGACCTTATTAGGTATTTATGGTTATGCTGCACAAATATATTGTGATTTTTCAGGTTACACAGATATTGCAATTGGATGTGCACTGCTATTAGGTTATCGCTTTCCTGATAATTTTAATAATCCTTATCGTAGTGCTACGCCACAAGAATTTTGGCGACGCTGGCATATCTCGCTCTCCACTTGGTTGCGTGAATATTTATTTATTCCTTTGGGCGGTTCTCGTTCAGGGCAATTACGCACTCTCATTAGTCTTATGCTCACCATGTTGTTAGGTGGCTTATGGCATGGCGCAGCGTGGAATTTTATTATTTGGGGTGCATGGCATGGATTACTACTTTGTGTACACAGAGTGTGGGATCAATATTGGACTGCACGCGATGATGATGCATGGCGTTCTTCCACAACTTGGTTAATTTGTTCACGCTTATTACTGTTTCATGCTGTGTGCTTAGGTTGGATATTTTTCCGAGCACAGGATTTTGATCAGGCACTTGCCGTGTTAAATCAACTGTTCACTGGAGCATGGTTAGCTGACCTCGCTCCAGGTATGTTGATGTGTGTGGGGTTAGGCATAGGTTTGCAATATATGCCTGAGCGGTGGTTATTGCGTCTGCAATACCAAGCGATGCAAATTCCAGTTTGGGCATTAGGTGCTTTATTTGCGCTAGCACTCTCTGTGGTGGAAATATTAGGACCAAGTGCACCCGCACCCTTTATTTATTTTCAGTTCTAATCATGTTGAGAAGATTTGATTCCGTTAAACGCATGGCTGCCACACTCGCTTCTGCGACTGTGATTGGACTCGTTATTGAAGCAACGGGATTATCGATTTGGGCGCAACGCTTAGAAGTGGGTGTATTACGTGATGTGGCGAGTCCTGTGACGCAAACGTGGGAGCAAGTTGTCAGTGCAACACATTTAGATCTACCGCGCCGTTGGGCTTTAGCAGCAAAAGCAAGCTTAGCGGATGTGATGATGCCTGATTCTGCATCCGAGCATGTTGCTGATAGTACGTCGGCATCAACAGAAAATAATGATGCATCAACAGGTGCAGAATCGATTGCAAACTTTACAACAACGAGCAAGCGATCACGTAGGCAAGCTGAAGGTGAGACCGCATTACCGATTGCTGTGAATTTTTCTGGTAATGAAAAAATTCAAATAGCCTTAGTGGGTGATTCTATGATGGCGGTAGGTCTCGCACCTGTCCTAAGACGTGCATTCGCTAAAGAAGAAAGCATACAAGTACTACGCGCTTATCGTTCGGGAACAGGTTTGGGAAGGCCGGATGTCTTTAATTGGATAGAAGAATATCCAAAAATGCGAGGAGCACAAAAACCACAATTCATTATTTGTGCCATAGGTGCAAATGATGCACAGGGCTTTCAAATCGATAAGACGGTATATGCATTTGGGTCACCGCAGTGGAATGCTATGTATGCTCAGAGAGTAAAAAACTTTTTGAATTTGCTGTCGCAAGATGGTGCGCATATTCTTTGGTTGGGCTTACCCGTTATGCGTGAACCGAGTTTTTCAAAAAGAATGATGGCGGTGAGTGTACTGACTAAAAGTGTAGTCACGGAATATCCGCAAGCGACATGGTTAGACCCGAATATGTTTATCAATGATGCTGGTGCGGGCTACACACAATTTAGATTAAATCAAAAAGGTCATATGACCCGTATACGCGGTGATGATGGCATACATCTCAGTGATGATGGTGCAGCTTATCTTGTGCCATCGATTCTTAATTGGTTGCAAGCGCAACAAAAACTTGCATCGAATAAGTCACAATAAAAGCTGATATAAAAATTTTCTCGCTTATTTACAGTGATCTTCTTCTATGGCCGAAGCGTAAGGTCGTCCTGAAGGTAGTAAGCCAAGAAATTGATTTTCTAATGTATTCGGTAAAAATAATTCATAGGGATAATCAGCGCCTGCTACATAGTCCAGCATGGCCATGCTGATGCGCCAATAGCCATAAAAATCTAACTGATTTAAAGAAGGCGATTCTTCAAATCCACTGATAGCTGGTATACGCGAGGTAACAGTTTGTGTCGCATCAGGAAAATCAAAACGACTATCTGGTGCACCGGGTGATCCATGACCCGCAGCGATACGATGTCCATTTTCGCCATCAGAGGGAAGTAACAAAAGTTTGCGGTGGGTGCTAGGTAAATGACATAAACGCTGTGACCAAGCTCGCGCTGTTGGAACGCCGATGCTGCTATCTGCATTGCCAGTGATGATAAAAGTAGGAATATCTTTAGGTAGTGATTCTATTTGACCTGCAATGGGTGCAGATGCAGCACCGCGTACTACATGATGTGGTTCACCTGGAGCGACTAACACCATGGCACGCGGAGTAGGGAGAGCGAGTGTTTTATTTTGTGTTGCAAATCGCATAGACAAAGAAGAACCCATAGAAAATCCCCAATAGAGTGTTTTTGATTGATCTATGAGTTGAGGTTGATTTTTTTCTATTGATGCCAAAGCAGCTTTAATTGAATCAGAAGCATTCGCTGCGATTAGTTGTGGTGACGTTTTTTCACCTTCTTCCTGATACACCGGATAAATCACTACGGCACCTCTGCGCACCATGAGATCAATCAATGCGCCAAAATTTTTTGGATTGGTGCCGCGCCATCCATGCAGAAATAAGACCACGGGTAACTTACTTAAGTTTTCTGCAGCAGGCTGAAAAATATAGGCGCGCTTTTCTCCACTTCCGACAGTGCTAACGTCAATATCTTGATAAATGCGACGTGCTGACCAAGCTGCGGGACTATATTTTTCTGTGAGCTCTTTTTCACTTCGATGTTGAGCTTGCGCACTAGGGACGCTGAGCCCACTCATGCTGAGCAAAACGCCAAGCGCGAGAATCCAACTGCGGTGCTTAGAGAAGTGGCTATTTGGTCTACGATTCATCTTGTTAGGCGTCTTCATAAGCGTAAGGTGCTGTTTAATGCTGGATTTCATGATGAAAGCCTGGAGATTGAGCGTTGATGCATGTTAGCGGAGTGGTGATGTCAGCGTATTGCAAGATTAATAGTAACTTCTTACATTCTGTAGCTAAAAATTCAAATAATTTATGAATTATAGGGTCGAGATGCCTCATGAATAAGCGCCTCATCAGTTCAATGATTAATATTAAAAATTTGCTATCTTTTATTTTTCTTTGATTCTGAAAATAATGCTGTTTCTTATTGACCGTAGTGCCATTTGCGCTGAAACTCTGCACTTCAAATAAAACCACATATCAGTATTTGTTATTTATTTAATAAATAGTGATTAAATAATATTTTGAAGAAGTCAGGCCAGGGGATGATCAGTAGTGAGGGTAAGACGGTATTCCGTTTAGTCGGGTGGGAAGTTGTGTGTCATCAGCTTGCTTATAGCGACGTTGTGCCTTCAAATAATCTGCTGTGCGCGATGCGATGCGCAACATCCCAACCAATTAAATGTGAATTTTAGAAAGCAAAACCAGCTCGGTTTCGATGCTGGTATTTTTTTGCTTTTGTGATGGCTGTGTTTTTTAAAGTGTGCAGTGTTTTAAGACTAAATTTTTAATAACGCTGCATTGTTTTGAATGAGTTTTTATTTTTTATTGTAAGCCGGAGAAAAAATGGGCGATTACACAAATATGTCGGGCTACTATGACCTGATTATGACTTCAGGTTATTACGACTATGAAAAAATCGTAGATCATATTCTTGACGATAATCATTTCGGCAGCGTGCTAGAAATTGGATGCGGAACAGGATTGATCTTGGAAGAGTTAGTACAGCGTAGTCCTAATGTGCAAATCACGGGTGTAGATTTAACGGCCTCCATGTTGTCGATTGCAGCAGATCGTTTGGAAAAATTTCCAAACATATCTTTGTCACAGCAAAATGTGACGCAATTCGATATGCAGAAGCAATTTGATCTAGCCTTTTCTTATGGCGGCGTCTGGTATTTCGTGATTGATGGAGAAAATGAACCTTTTATGGTGAGTCATATTTCTGATCATGCAGCGAATGTCAGCGGTATGCAGCATTTAGCACGTCATGTTACTTCTGGTGGAAAATTAATGTTGGGTATACAAGGCCCACATCATGATTACGCCAGCCCTATTTCGAATGGCATGATTTATTCACAAAAAATCACACCAGCTGATCATGGATTTATTAAAGACTATTATTTGGCTGATGGTGATGAAGTGTTGATGTCTCAAACCATACATTACAGAACCTATTCATTTGCTGAAGCTTTAGATTTGTTAGGTTCAGTTGGATTCACTTATCAAGCTGACTCACATCGTATGAATGGTAGTCGTAAATTTTTAGAATTCAACAAAGCCTAATTGAAATAGGTTTGCAGCTTTTAAGAGTTAACTTACAGTAAAGTGCATCAAACAACATGACTACATCAGCTTTACCCAATTTATTTTTTGTAGGTGTCGGTAATATGGGTGCGCCCATGGCGGCGAATTTAGTCAAAGCAGGCTATCGCTTAACTGTGCATGATGTGGTGCGTGAAAAAGCGGAACCACTGATTAAGTTGGGAGCGCATTGGGTTGATACCTTAGCTGAAGGTGCAAAGAATGCAGATGTTGTAATGGCTTCTTTACCTGGCCCACCGCAGGTGAAAGCAGTGATGTTGGGCGAAGGTGGCATCATGCATGCTATTCGTCCTGGCACAACAGTCATTGATACTTCTACCAGTGCAGTTGATTTAGTTAAAGAACTAGCTGATGTGGCTAAAGCGCGTGGTTGTGAATTTCTGGAAGCTCCAGTAACTAATGCGATTGATTTTGCTGTGTTAGGTAGACTCTCGATTTTTGTGGGTGGTGATGCTGCTTGTTTTGAAAAACACAAACCTATCTTTAATGTCATCGGTGAAAAAATATTCCATGTTGGTGACCATGGCAATGGCGCTACCATTAAATTATTAACCAATCTCTTATGGTTTGTGAGTGCAGCAACCATAGGTGAAGGTTTAATGTTAGGCGCAAAGGCAGGCATTCCACTGCACACAGTGTGGGAAGCGATTAAATCGAGTGCCGGAAATAGTTGGGTTGCTGAACACGATGTGCCCTCTATTTTTGCAGGTCACTATGATCCCAGCTTTTCTCTCGCATTGTGCTGTAAAGATTTGGGCTTAATTAATGACATCGCAAAAAGTCAGGGCTATGAGCTAACTATGGGTAGCTTCGTTCAAAAAGTATTTGAACAAGCACGTCAAACCTATGGCGATGACGCTGCTGAATTACATGTAGTACGTTTGTTGGAAGAGCGTACAGGTTTATTCTTAAGACCACCTCATGGCACAACAGAACCCCATCGTGGATCTGTTGACACTACTCATGACAAATAAACGTCAACCTCAATTACTCGCAGAAGCTAAGCGACACATGCCTCAGGGTGTCGCTGAAAATTATCGCTATTGGGGTGATGATAGAACTGTCTTTATTGAACATGCTAAGGGTTGTCGTCTCACCGATTGCGATGGTAAGACCTATGTCGATTTTCGTTTGGGTTATGGTCCCATCATTCTTGGGTATAGAGATGAGCGTGTAGATCAAGCGGTGGTAAGACAAATTACCCAACGCGGCACGCTCTCTGGTTTTGCAACTGAACTTGATGCAGAAGTCGTCAAGCAAGTTAAAGCCTTGTGCCCGAATGTAGAAAAAATGCGTTTTGCAAATTCAGGCACAGAAGCGGTGATGGGTGCAGTACGTACTGCACGCGGATTTACCAAGCGTGAACGGGTAGTGATTGTAGAAGGTGGCTTTCACGGTTTGTATGATGAAATGATGTGGAAGTCCGATATAGAAAATTGGGATCCACATGGAACACAACAACCTGGCGTGATTCCTTTTGGTGGTGGTATTCCACCACGTGCACGTAGCTTGGTGGATTTCATCGTACTCAATGATTTCAACATGCTAGAGCGTTTGTTTGAAGAACATCACCAAGATCTAGCTTGCATACTGCTTGAGCCCATCATAGGGAATGCAGGCAGCATTGCAGCAACGCAGGAATGGCTGCAACGTTTGCGTGATTTATGTACTGAGCATGGCACTATGCTCATCATTGATGAAGTGAAGAGTGGATTCCGAGTAGCTAAGGGTGGTGCGCAACAACTGTATGGAATCTACGCTGATCTTTCTACCTATGCCAAAGCAATGGGGAATGGTTATCCTGTTGCAGGATTTGGTGGTAGAGCAGATGTGATGGATGTGGTCGGTGCATTTCGTGGTGGTGTAGTACATGGTGGCACATACACAGGCAATCTCGTTGCCTTAAGCGCAGCACATGAAACATTACGTATCTTGACTGAGACCGATGCATTGCAAACGATAGATCGTGTAGGTTTGCAAATTCAAGAATTGTT